>NZ_JBVJHZ010000005.1:0-195322 GCF_055586545.1 Glycomyces sp. NPDC050141
CCCCCCCCCCCCCCCCCCCCCCCCCCCCCCCCCCCCCCCCCCCCCCCCCCCCCCCCCCCCCCCCCCCCCCCCCCCCCCCCCCCCCCCCCGGCCCGGTTCGTGCTCACTCAGTTCACCGCGCTGGCTTACCGCTCAATAAGCACTGCAAGCCCGTCGAGCGTCCGGGCGAGGCCGAACTCGAAGGCGTGCTCGGCGTTGTACGCGGCGTCGTGAGCCTCGCCCGCCGCCTGGCCGACGCGCACGGCGGTCGGAAAGCGTTCGGTGTCGAGGACCTTCGCGAGGAGCGGCCCGTTGGCCTCCCACCATTCCTGGTCGCCGATGCCGCTGGCCGCGCGCTCGGCCTCGGACTGGGCGGCGTCCTGTGCGGCGGTGCGCACGAAGGCCAGCAGGTAGGCCAGGGCGTCGTCCATCTCGACATCGTTGAGCCCCAGGCCTTCCAGGGCCTGCAGCTCGTGCTCGTACTTGGCGCACTGGCCGGGCCCGAGCGGCGGCCGACCCGGCGAGGCGGCCGCGGCCCACGGATGCGCCCGGTAGAGCGCGTAGTTGTCCTGTGCGACAGCGGCGAGCCGAGAACGCCAGGGCCCACCCTCTGCCGTCCTCCCCATCCCCTCGAAAAGGGCATCGAGCATGAGGGCGACGAGCTCGTTCTTCCCCGGCACGTAGGTATAGAGCGTCATCGGCGCCTTCCCCAGCTCCTGCGCGAGGCGCCGCACGGTGACCGCTTCCAGCCCTTCGGCATCGGCCAGGCCGATGGCCGCGGCGACGACCTCGTCGACGGTCAGCTGCTTGCGGGGCCCGCGCCCGGTCTCGGGGGCGGCCCTCCAGAGCAGTTCGAGCAGGTTCGGTTTCGGTGCGTCAGTGGCGGCAGTCACGGAAGAATCCTATCCGACGAACTTGTACGCCGTACGACGTACGTTGTACAATATACAACGTACGAAGAAAAGGAGCCGCACATGCGCATCACCTCATCCGCCGTCTCGCTCAACGTCGCCGACCCGACCGCTTCCGCCGAGTTCCTCAAGCGCCACTACGGCTTCGCCGAGGACATGGCCGCAGAAGGCTTCGTCTCCCTCTCCCGCCCGGACGCCGGCTTCAATGTCATCTTCCTCAAGACGGGCCTGCCCACCTTCAAGCCCGAAAGCGCGAAGGGGCACGCCGACGGCCTCCTCCTCGCCTTCGTCGTCGAGGACATCGACGCCGAATACGAGCGCATCAAGTCCGAGGGCGTCGAGATCACCACGCCCATCGAAACCGAGGAATGGGGAGAGCGCTACTTCCAGACCGCGGACCCCAACGGCGTCGTCATCCAACTGGTCCAGTGGATGACCGAACCCGAGGCAACACCGGGCGCCTGACCTGCAGTGCAGCGACGATCCACAAGGTTATCCACAAGAAGGAAACTTGTATTCGACAGTTGCCTGCAACCCGTGACACCGTTGATACATGCGCCAGACGAACTTCACCACCAGCACCGCCGCCTCAATCCACAAGGCTGTGTGCGCCACGAAAGCCGTTCTGCCGGAAGTTATCCACAGGCAGAAACTTTCTGTTGCAGGCCAACTACGAGGTGTGTCAGCCTTGATACAAAAAAGCCATCTGGCCTTGCGGGATGGCGGCGAAAATGAGGGATTTCGCGAACGTCGCCATACCGAGACCGCGCGCGGGAAGCCACCCGCGCGCGGTCCCCGCACGGGCCACACCTCCTCCATGGAGGAACACCTGCGGGCGGCCGGACACTCCAGCCCGGCCGCCCGCAACACGACTACCCGCAAGCTTGCTCGCACCGGCCCCAGGCCGGCAGCCGCTCAGGACAAGCGGAACAGCGCCGCGCTGTGCGGCTGGAGCTTCGCCCGGAGGTGATCGCCGGGCACGATGTCTGAGCGGTTCCAGCAGTCCCGCACCTGCGCCGGTTGGGTCAGCCCCAGCGAGGCCCACGGCAGCTGCAGTTCGGCGGCCTCGGCGCTCCGGTTGAAGACCGCCGCGAAGGCGCCGTCTTCCGAGGCCCAGGCCACGTGCCGGCCCTCGCGCCAGACCTCCCGGGCCCCAGCGGGGTGTCGTTGGGCCGCGAGGACTTCGGGGTTGGTCAGCAATTCGATCGTTTCAGCGCTCGACGCTGGCAGATCGGCCCCGACCATGAGCGGGGACCGGGCGATGCACCACAGGGTGAGCATCGTCCGCTGCTCGTCGGGGGTGAGCAGGCTCTGGCGGGGTTCGCCGACTTCGGCGCGGATGCCCATGCGGCCCAAGGGGAGCATGTCGGCGTCGGGCCAGTGGCCCGGGCCCGCGAAGGGGGCCCAGTCGCGGAGCAGGTCGAATTGGGCGTCGATGTCGCGCCAGCGGTCCCACAGGTCCGCCGAGATGCGCCACAGGTGCGAGTGGGCCTGGAGGTGCTGGGCGTGGTCGGTGGAGAGGCTCATCCCGGGGGAGAGGCTGAGCACGATGTCGCGGTCGGCGCGGTCGACCGCGTGCCAGAAGGCTTCGACTTCGTCCTCCCAGTAGGGGGCGATCATGTCGTCGGCCTTGATGTAGTCGACGCCCCACTCGGCGAACTGGCGGACCAGCGCGTCGTAGTAGGCCTGCCCGCCCGGGTGGGAGTGGTCGATGCCCCAGTTGTCGTCGACCCAGGAGGAGACCCGCTCGCGGTCGGGGATCTGCGCGGCCGAGTACTCGCTGCCCTTGATGGGGGTGTCGGCCGCGACCGCTTGGCGGGGGACCCCTCGGAGGATGTGGACGCCGAACTTCAGGCCCAGGGAGTGCACGTAGTCGGCCAGGGGCTTGAACCCGGCGCCGTCCGCGGCGGAGGGGAAGCGGTTCGGGGCGGGTTGGGGGAGGCCGTACTCGTCGAGGGTGAGGCGGGTGCCGAGGTTGTAGCCGCCGGCGCGGGCCGCGGGGTCGTACCACTGGATGTCGACGACCACGTACTCCCAGCCGTGCCCGGCCATGTGCTCGGCGATGAATGCGGCGTTGGCGCGGGTCTCGGCCTCGGTGACCGAGGTTCCGAACACGTCCCATGAGTTCCAGCCCATGGGTGGTATGGCAGCGAGTCGGGTCACAGAAACCTCCTCGGGGGTCGGGTCCCATTACGCTACCCGCGTGGTTTGGTGGCCGTGATCACGCCTCCGGGAGGGGTTGCGGCCCTTGGGTTCCGCCTGTTCAGGAGGGTCGGGCGGGGGTGGCGGCGCGGTCGGGGACGGGCTGGGGCCGGGGTCACGCCGGTGGCAATGCCGCATGGAGCGCGTGACCGGGGGTGCTGTACAGTGTTCACGGCGGTGCGCATGACGCGCCTCCTGGCCAGGTAGCTCAGTTGGTACGAGCGACCGCCTGAAAAGCGGTAGGTCGCCGGTTCGATCCCGGCCCTGGCCACCATAGAGTCCCCGTTCACCAGTTTCCGGTGGCGGGGATTTTTTGTGTCGGACGCCGGTGGTTGCGGGCGTTGCTCGGGGCGGGCGTTCGTGGTGAATACACTGGTCGCGAATGTCCCCCGAGACGCGGCGGGCGTCCGCACGACTTCTAGGGGCTACCCGCATGGCGACACGTAAGACGCTGCTTTCGATGGCTGCCGATTCCTGGCCTGTTGCAAAGGACGAGCTGCTTCGCTGCGTTGAGGATGTCGTCGAGGTTCGGCGGGTCGGCGAGGAGTCGGCCGTTTTGGAGGCCGAGCGTACGACGGCCAAGGATCTGGCTTTGCTTGCTCGGCGGGTGCCTTTGGTGTTTCCTCGGCATTTGACGGGTGTCGTCGCCGAGTACGACCATGCTGCTGAGGGGTTGGAGTCGGTTGTCGAGCTCGTCGACTCGGCGCTTCGGGAGTTGGGGGTCAGTGCTGAGGTCTCGCTGCAGATCTGGTTGAGCGGGAAGACCTCCTACAAGTTCAGCCAGCATGATGCCTGGGAAGCTGCTGCTCGGGTGCTCACCGAGCGCGGGTTCTCCGTTACCCGGGCGGGTGGGTCGACTGTCGTTTCGGTTTGCTTTACTCCGAAGACGGCGATCGTCGGGGTGAACCTTGCCTCGGACAGTCTTTCCTCTTGGCCCGGCGGGGAAGTGCGGCTCTCCAAGTCGCCCGAGCAGGTCTCCCGCGCCGAGTTCAAACTCGAGGAGCTGTTCAAGGCCTTCCCGATCGACGAGGGGATCGAGCCTAAGGGCACTGCTCTTGACTACGGTGCCGCGCCTGGTGGGTGGACTCGGATTCTTGCTGGCCGTGGGTATCGGACCACGGCTGTGGATCCTGGGGATATTGATCCTCGGGTGCTTCAGCTTCCTGGGGTTGTCCATGCTCGGACCACCGCTGGGAACTTCTTGCGGGAGAGCACAGAGCGGTTTGATCTCATCGTCAACGACATGAAGATGAGCCCCGACCGCTCCAGCCGCCTCATGGTCGACTCCGTGCGCCTCCTCAAGCCTTTCGGCGTCGCCGTCACGACCCTGAAGACCGGCAGCCACCGCGTGCTCGAGCAGATAGACGAGGCCTTCGAGATCCTCGGTGCCGAGTACGACATCGAGTTCGCCCGTCAGCTGCGGCACAACCGGAACGAGATCACCGTGGTGCTCCGCCGGTTCGGGTGACCGTCAACCTGGCCTGAAATGGGGATATAGGCGTCGGCTCGTCATGACAGAGTTGTGACGGGGGGTTCTAGCGTTGCGCATCATTGGGAACCGCCGAATTCAGGAGCCGTCGCATGAAGCCACTCCGCGATGACGACCCGCGCGAGATCGGGCCGTACCGGGTCCTCGCCGAACTGGGCGAGGGCGGCATGGGCCGCGTCCTCCTCGCCGCCGCCGGTGACGGGCAACTGGTGGCGCTCAAGGTCATGCGCCCCCACCTCATGCACGACCCGCAGTTCCGGTTCCGGTTCCGCCGTGAAGTGATCACCTCCCGGGAGGTGGCTGCCAGCCGTTGGACGGCGGGTGTGCTGGCCTCCGATGAGCATGCGCCTTCGCCTTGGCTTGCTTCCGAGTTCTTTCACGGGCCGACTCTTGCAGAGGCGTTGAGCGCCAATGGGCCCCTGGACGAGGCTTCTTCCCGGCGGCTCATGCACGGGCTTGCTTCCGCGCTGGCCGAGATCCACTCGTTCGGTGTGGTGCACCGGGACCTCAAGCCCTCCAACGTGATCCTCACCGATGACGGCGTGCGCCTCATCGACTTCGGGATCGCCCGTGCCGCTGAGGAGGTCGGCGACGAGGCTTCGATCACCCAGACGGGTGCGCTCATCGGTGCGCCCGCGTTCATGTCGCCCGAGCAGATCGCGCGGCAGGACATCGGTCCCGCCTCGGACTTGTTTTCCCTGGGCACCACCATGATCACCGCGGCCACCGGCGTGAACCCCTTCGACGCCGAAGCGCTCTACGAGATCATGAACCGGGTCGTGAACGGCGATCCGGGGCTGGACAGGCTGCCTGAGACGCTGCGTTATCTGGTCGAGCCGTGCACGCGCAAGCAGCCGCAGGAGCGTGTCACGGCCGCCGAGCTGGTCCTGCGTATCGGCGAGCCGCTGGCCGCGCCCTGGCCGCCCGCGATCGCCGCTATCGAGCAGCGCCAGCGCGCTGAGGTCGCCGATCTCGCTCGTCGGCATGGTTGGGACACGCAGGTGCGCCCTGACCGGACGGTGGTGATGTTCGGTCCCGGTTTTGTTCCTGCGCAGGGGCAGGCGGGGTTGTCCGAGCCGTCGACTATGAGTTATTCGCCGGTGCCTCCTGGGGTCTATCCTTCTGCGCCGCAGGCGTATTCGCCGGTTACGCCGGGGTATGCGCCCTCGGGTCATCCGGGTTATGCGTCCGCGCCGGGCGGGCCGGTGCTGCCTCCTGGCGGTCCGTATCTGCCGCAGCAGGGGCAGCAGCCGGATCGGACGGTGTTGTACGCGGTGCTCGCGGTGCTGGCTGTCGTGGTGATCGCGTTGATCGTGATCCTGCCTAACCTGGGTGACGGTGGCGGCGAAGATCCGGATGTTGCCCTCAGTGAGGGGGCTTCGTCGGATTCCTCGGATGGTGAGGATTCGGGTCTGGGCGGTGAGGTGACCGATCCGGTTGAGACCGAGACTGATCCGGTCGCGGATGCGGTGGTGGGGGACTGCTTCTGGGACTACGGGGATGAGACGACCGCTGATCTGGAGCCTTCGTATTGCGAGGATGGGAGTTTCGAGGTCGTCGATGTCTATTACGACACTACGGATCTTTCGTCTTGTGACTCGGTTGACGATGTGACTACCAGTGTTGCTTCGTCTGCTGGGAATCTGGTGCTTTGTCTGAGTTATCTGCACGCCAATGGGGACGCGTACCACGCTGAGGTGGGCGAGTGCGTGTACGGCCCGAACGATGCGGTCTCGGAGTGGTATCCGCTGGACTGCCAGGAGGGCGCGTTCGAGGTGCTGGAGCGCCTTGAGGGCGTGAGTGATCCGGCGTCGTGTTCGGAGTCGGTGTACTACAACCAGAACTACACGTTCACGACCGGGCAGGCGTATCTGGACGTGGTGCTGTGTCTGAAGATGATCTACCCGGACGACATGGGGTATGCGGTGCAGGACGACTGCATGTCGATGACGGGGGATCCTGATGCGGGGACGGCGTTGTTCTATTTCGCTGATTGCGGGAGTGCGAACACGTATGTGACGGGTCGTGTGAACGAGTACGAGAACTTGGACTGGTGCGGGGATGATGGTTGGAGTACGTGGGAGAACTCGGACTTCCCTGATCTTGCTTACACGGTTTGCTGGCGGTACCTCTAGCAGGACGTAAGTCCTTAGTGGATTTCGCTGGTTGGCTGGTTTCCACAGTTTGCTTGGGAGCGTGTGTGTTCCGCGTCTACCGGCCCTGCGCTAGCGCGCGCAAGTGGGTTGGTATGATCTTTGCAGGCTTGTCTTCGAGGGGTATGGGCCCTGGTCGGCGTTCGCGTCGGCCAGGGCTCTTTTTCGTCTCCGGCCGCAGAGCACATCGTTAGTGCTTCTAACATCGCTCGGGTAGGCTGTGCGGATGGATTCCGACGCTGAACTGCGGTTCGACCACGGCGAGGCGACGCCCGAGCGCCTCAAACGCCAGATCCAGCGCCTCGTGGGCATGACGGGCGCGCAGATGGGCAAGGTCTCCGGCGGCGCGCTCGCCGCCGTCGGCGCCCGCAAGGACCATTTCGTGGTGCTGGCCGCGCTGGCCGAGTCCGGGCCGTCGAGCCAGTCGCAGCTGTCGGACCGCACCCGCGTCTACCGCAGCGACCTCGTGGCGGTCCTGAACGAGCTCGAGGCGTCAGGGCTGATCCGGCGCGACCCGGACCCGGTCGACAAGCGCCGCAACGTCATCACGATCACCGGCCCGGGCGGGAAGCGCCTGACGGAGCTCGACGCGGTCCTCGAAGGCGTCAACGAGCGCATCCTGGCCCCGTTGAGCGCGTCCGAGCGCCGGGAGCTGTTCCGGCTGCTCGGCGTGATCAACGAGCACCTCGCGGGCTGAGGTCAGCGCAGGCGCCGCAGCACCTGCTCCTTGATCGCGGTGAACGGCGGGTACACCACTTTCATCGTGTCGGGCGCGAGCGGCTTGTCCAGCACCGATTTCGCGTGGCTGAACGTCTCGATGGACGCCTTCCCGTGGTAGGCGCCGAGCCCGGAGTGGCCGACGCCGCCGAAGGGCAGGCCGGGGACGTCGATGTGCGCCATGGGGACGTTGAAGCCGACCGCGCCGGAGGCGGTGCGGGTCAAGAGCTTGCGGCGGGTCAGGTCGGAGCCGGTGAACGCGTAGAGCGCGAGCGGCTTCTCGCCCTCGTTGACGAACGCGATCGCGTCGTCGAGGGTGTCGACCTGGAGGATCGGCAGGATCGGCCCGAAGACCTCTTCGCCCATCACGGTGTCGTCGGGGGTGATGTCGGCGAGGACGGTGGGGGCGATGTACTTCTCGTCCCGGTTGTGCCCGCCGCCGCACACGAGGCGGCCTTCGTCGAGGAACGGCGCGAGCCGGTCGAAGGACCGGTGGTCGATGATGCGCCCGTAGTCGGGGCTGTCGGCGGGCGCGTGGCCGTACATCTCGCGCACGGCTTCGGCGAGGTGCTTCTCGAGTTCGGGGCCGGTGCCGTCGACGGCGAGCACGTAGTCGGGGGCGATGCAGGTCTGCCCGGCATTCATGAACTTGCCCCAGGCGATGCGCCGCGCGGCGGTGGCGAGGTCGGCGCCGGGTTCGACGATCGCGGGGCTCTTGCCGCCCAGTTCGAGCGTGACGGGCGTGAGGTGCTCGGCGGCGGCCTTGGCGACGAACTTTCCGACGCGGGCGGAGCCGGTGAAGAAGATGTGGTCGACGCGTTCGGCCAGGAGCGCCTCGGTGGCCTTCGGGCCGCCCTGGATGACGGCGACCGCGTCGGGGTCGAGGTATTCGCCGATGAGCCGCTCGAGGACGGCCGCGGTCGTGTTCGCGGCCTCGCTCGGTTTCACGACGACGGCGTTCCCGCAGGCGAGCGCACCCGCGAGCGGGGCGAGGAGGAGCTGCACGGGGTAGTTGAACGGCCCGATGACGGTGACGACGCCGAGCGGTTCGCGCAGCACGTACGCCTTCGCGGGCTGGAGGTGCGGCGGCGTGTAGACCCGCTTGGGCCGGAACCAGGTCCGCAGGTGCTTTCGCAGGGCCCGCACTTCGGCGGCGACGAAGTCGATCTCGGCGAGGAACGACTCGGGGGCGGCTTTGCCGAGGTCGGCGCGGAGGGCGTCGGCGAGTTCGTCTCCGGCTTCGCGCACCATCCTGTCGAGGCCTTTGAGCTGCTCGAGGCGCCACGGCAGGGGCTTGGTGCGGCCGGTGGCGTAGTGGGCGCGCAGGCGCTCGACGGCGGAGTGAATGTCGTTGCCGGTCATGCCATGAGCCTAGCGGGCCGCGGCTCCCCGCGGGAGCGCCGATCGTCCGCTTTACCCTCTAATGCTGCCAGTGCCATTGGGGACGTTCAACGGTTTGTGGGCGGTTCCATCCGATCCGTGAAGGCGCACCGCGGCGTGACGCATTTGTGAAACCATGCGCCCATGGCCGCCGCAACGAGAAACCCGCTGCTCTCATGGACCCTGGTCGCACCGATCCTGGGGATGGTGGTCCTGGCCGCGGTCTGGGGGCGCGAACTCGGGGCGTTCTGGGTGGTCCTGGCGGCCGTGGCGCTCATCGCCACGGTGCTCGCCGCCGTGCACCACGCCGAGGTCGTCGCCCACCGGGTCGGCGAACCGTACGGGTCGCTCGTGCTCGCCGTCGCGGTGACGGTGATCGAGGTGGCGCTGATCGTCACGGTGATGGCCGCGGGCGGGGACGACGCGTCGACGCTCGCGCGCGACACCGTGTTCGCGGCGGTCATGATCACCACGAACGGCATCATCGGCATCGCGCTGCTCGTGGGTGCGCTCAAGTTCGGGTTCACCCACTTCAACCCGGAGGGCTCCGGCGCGGCGCTGGCAACCGTGGCGACGCTGGCGACCCTGGGCCTGGTGCTGCCGACGTTCACGACCAGCGAGGCCGGCCCGGAGTACTCGACGTCGCAGCTGGTGTTCGCGGCGCTGGCGTCGCTGTCCCTCTACGGGCTGTTCGTGTTCACGCAGACCCTGCGGCACCGCGACTTCTTCCTGCCGGTGACCGAGGAGGGCCGCGCGATCCGCGAGGACGACCACGCGGACCCGCCGAGCGGGAAGACCGCGCTGCTGAGCCTCGTCATGCTGCTGGTCGCCCTGGTCGGCGTTGTCGGCCTCGCCAAGATGGAGTCCCCGGCGATCAAAGCCGGGGTGCTCGCGGCCGGGTTCCCCGCTTCGTCGGTGGGCGTGGCGATCGCGCTGCTGGTGCTGCTGCCGGAGTCGATCGCGGCGATCCGCGCGGCCACGCGCCAGCGCATCCAGACGAGCATCAACCTCGGCTACGGTTCGGCGATCGCCTCGATCGGCCTGACGATCCCGGTGATCGCGGTCGCGTCGTTCTGGATGGACGGCCCGCTGCTGCTGGGCCTCGGTTCCACCGAGATCGTGCTGCTGGGCCTCACCGTCGTGGTCAGTGTGCTGACGGTGGTGCCGGGGCGGGCGACGCGCCTGCAGGGCGGCGTGCACCTGGTGCTCTTGGCGGCGTACCTGTTCCTCGCCGTGAACCCCTAGTTCCAGGTCTTCCAGACGTCCCAGCTCAACCGGGCCAGGAGCGCGAGGACCACGATCACGAGGACGGCGCGCACGAACTTGCTGCCCTTGGACATCGCGGTGTGCGCGCCGAACCACGCGCCGAGCATCGTGCCCAGGCCCATGACGGCGCCCAGCAGCCACCAGATGTTGTCCTGCAGCGCGAACACGACGAGCGCGCCGAGGTTCGTGGTCACGTTGACCACTTTCGTGTGCGCGGCCGCGGCCAGGAAGTCCATGCCGAGGATCGACGTGAACGCCACCGCGAGGAAGATCCCCGTGCCGGGGCCGATGATGCCGTCGTAGAACGCGATGACGACGCCGCATACGACGAGGACGGCCGCGCCGCGCCACCGCGTGTGCAGCTCCGGCCGCGCCTCCAGGCCCAGTTGCGGTTTCGCGACGACGAGGACGAGCACCGCCAGGAGCACGGCGATGATGATGGGCTTCAACGCCTCCGACGACACGGCGAGGGCAGCGAACGCGCCCGCTCCGGAGCCGAGGAACGCGAGGCCGACCGTGGGCCACAGCAGCCGGTGCTCGAGTTTGATCTTGCGGGCGTAGGCGATCGCCGACGTCGTGGTGCCGAACACCGACGCCATCTTGTTCGTGCCCAGCATGAGCGCCGTGGGCGCTGTGGGAAAGGCCACCAGGAGTACCGGGAGTTGGATGAGGCCGCCGCCGCCGACGACCGCGTCGACCCATCCGGCGAAGACCGCCGCGGCGATGAGCAGGGCGAACAGGCCGGGGTCGATGTCGAAGGGCACCACGCCAAATTACTTGCCGCGCGGCTGGCAGACACGCCGATGAGGTGAGGAACACGTGTCGGTGTGTAATCGTCTGATATCAACAGGTCATGGACATGACGAAGCCTATGACCCACTTGGTGAAACGCGGCTACGAGTATACGTTCGACCCCGATGAGCAGCAGGAGCGGAACCTGGAGGAGACGCTCGAAGCGGTTCGGGCCGTGTACAACTGGTCGCTGTCGGTGTTCCAGCGCGAATGGCGCGCGAAGGGGGAGAAGATCTCGTACGCCGAGATCTCGGCCCGTCTCACCAAATGGAAGAACCAGCCCGCGAACCGGTGGGTCAAGGTCTATTCGTCGGTGCCGCTGCAGCAGATCGCCCGGCAGCTCCACACCGAGTACCACTCGTTCCTCAACGGCCGCAGCCGCGAACCGGTCCCCAAGGAGCACGGCGAGCAGACCCAGCTGGTGTACTCCCGCGCCGGGTACTACCTCAAGGGCCGCGAGGTGAAGCTCGCGAAGCACAAGGCGCCCTTGGACATCATGTGGGGCCTGGAGCGGCCCAGCCGCGACGACATCACCTCGATCACCGTCAACCGCGAGGGCGACGGGCACTGGATGCTGTGGATCGTGGCCGAGGAGTTCATCGAGGTGCCCCGCCAGAAGCCGCCGGAATGCGGCGAGTGCGGGCGGGTCATGGAGGAGTAGCCCCGCGAAGCGGACGGGCCCGGCGGTGCGCACGCCGGGCCGCTTCGCGTTCCGGGCATGAGAAAGCCCGGCCGGGGTGCCCTTCCCAAGGCCCCGGCCGGGCATTGACCCGTGCTCCGGCGCTTCCGACAGGGGGCTGCCGGAGCGCGGGTCGTTGTCGAAAAGCCGCGGGCCCGGCGGCTTCTTACTGTGGGCCCGCGGCTCTCGGCGTCTTACTTGCGCAGTTCGGCCACAGCGGCCGTAAGCCGCTTTCCGAACTGCTCGTCGGCCTTCGCGAAGTTCGCGATAGCGCGCTCGGCGATGTCGTCGCGGCTGACCTTCGCGATGAACCCGGCCAGGCCCGCCACGAGGCGGTCCTGCTCGTCGGCATTCATGAGCCGGTAGAGGTTCCCGGCCTGCACGAAGTCGTCGTCCTCTGCATGCGCAGGGGTCTCCCACTCGCCGGTCTGGCCGCTCAGCTGCGACGGGCCCCACAGGGGCTGGCCGGTCTCGTACGGGCCGCCGAACGAGTTCGGCTCGTAGTTCTTCTGCCCGCCGTGGCGGCCGTCGTAGCCCTGGCCGTCGCGGTTGCCGTTGCGCGCCTCAGTGGCGTGCGGGCGGTTCACCGGCAGGTGGTCGGCGTTGATGCCGACACGGTAGCGGTGCGCGTCGCCGTACGCGAACAGGCGGCCCTGCAGCATCTTGTCGGGCGAGGGGCCGATGCCCGGCACGAAGTGCGCGGGGGAGAAGATCGACTGCTCGACCTCGGCGAAGATGTTCTCCGGGTTGCGGTTCAGCTCGAGCTTGCCGATCTCGACCGGCGGGTAGTCCTCGTGCGGCCACACCTTGGTGAGGTCGAACGGGTTGAACCGGTAGTTCGCGGCCTCTGCGGCCGGCATGATCTGCACCTGCACGGTCCAGGACGGGAACTCGCCGCGCTCGATCGACTCGCGCAGGTCGCGCTGGTGCGAGTCGGGGTCCGAGCCCGCGAGCGCGTTCGCCTCGTCCTGGGTGAGGTTCTTGATGCCCTGGTCGGTCTTGAAGTGGTACTTGACCCAGAACTGCTCGCCGGCCTCGTTGACCCACTGGAACGTGTGGGAGCCGTAGCCGTTCATGTGGCGGTAGGACGCGGGGATGCCGCGGTCGCCGAACAGCCACGTCACCTGGTGGGTGGACTCGGGGGAGAGGCCCCAGAAGTCCCAGACGTTGTCGGCCTCCTGTGAACCGGTGTACGGGTCGCGCTTCTGGGTGTGGATGAAGTCGGGGAACTTGATGGCGTCGCGGATGAAGAACACCGGGGTGTTGTTGCCGACGAGGTCGTAGTTGCCCTCTTCGGTGTAGAACTTCAGGGCCCAGCCGCGCGGGTCGCGGCGGGCGTCGGCGCCGCCGAGGGAGTCGGCCACGGTCGAGAACCGCAGGAACGTCTCGGTCTCCTTGCCCACCTGGGACAG
This sequence comes from Glycomyces sp. NPDC050141, assembly GCF_055586545.1. Taxonomy (NCBI): domain Bacteria; kingdom Bacillati; phylum Actinomycetota; class Actinomycetes; order Glycomycetales; family Glycomycetaceae; genus Glycomyces; species Glycomyces sp. NPDC050141. The sequence goes on from NZ_JBVJHZ010000005.1 coordinate 12,981, forward strand.
GAACTTCGCCTTCGTGTACTTCGTGACGTCGGCGGTCACGGTGAAGGTGCCGTACGCGCCGGCGCCGCGGGCGTGGACGACGCGCTCGGGGATGCGCTCGCGGTTGAAGTGCGCGAGCTTCTCGAGCAGGACCTGGTCCTGGATGAGCAGGGGCCCGCCGACGCCGGCGGCCTCGCTCTGGTTGTTGTTGGAGATCGGCGCGCCGGACTCGGTGGTCAGCGGCCCAGCAGTGTTGTCGAACTGCTTGCTCATGGCTCAGGCCCTCTCTAGCTGTTCACGGCTGTACTTGTACTAAGACAAGATCCTAGCTTAGACTAGTTCTAAACTAAGAACCAGTCCCAGGTAAGGAGTGCCACAGCGTTTCACCTGCTAGAGTGGATTCCAATGCCCCGACCGCGTGAGAGAACAGCATGAGCGACCTCGTTACCCGCCTTAGGCGCCACAACTGGCGCATCACGCCGCAGCGCCGCGTGATCGCCGAGACCCTCGAGGGCTCCCACGTGCACTTCACCGCCGAGCAGATCCTGGAGCGCGCCGTCGAGCGCATGCCCGAGCTCTCCCGCGCCACCGTCTACAACACCCTCAACGAGATGGTCGCCCTCGGCGAGGTCCTCGAGCTCACCCTCGACGGCCGCTCGAAGCGGTACGACCCGAACGCCGACCACGAGCACCACCACCTCATCTGCGAGGGCTGCGGCCTGATGAAGGACGTGCACGCCATGGCCGACCCGGTCGACTGGCTGCCCGGCGACGAGCGGCACGGCTTCGCCGTCACGCGTGCCTCGATCACGTACCGGGGCCTGTGCCCTGATTGCCAACAGGCGGAATAACAGGACAGCGGCACCGGGGCCGTCGCTAGGCTCTCGGACATGACGCAGTCGAAGGAACCCTGGAAGTCGCCCCTCTGGCGCACCGAGCCCGCGTTCCTCTATTCGCGCCGCCCGCTCGCCCGGTACGTCGGCCGCCCCGCCGCCGAATTCCTCAAGATCGAGCCCGCCGCGGGCGTCGTCCTCGTCGTCTGCGCCGTCGTCGCCATGCTCTGGGCGAACTCGCCCTGGGCCGACTCCTACGACGCCGTGTGGGGCCTGGACATCACGTTCCAGTTCGGCGACTTCGAACTGCACCACACGCTCCGGGACTGGATCAACGACGGCCTCATGGCCATCTTCTTCTTCGTCGTCGGCGTCGAGATCAAGAGCGAGATCGTCTCCGGCGAACTCTCCAACCCCCGCAACGCGATCCCGCCGATCGCCGCCGCCGCCGGAGGCATGGCCGCCCCCGCCCTGATCTACGCGGCCCTGAACGCGGGCAGCGCGGGCGCGGACGGCTGGGGCATCCCCATGGCCACCGATATCGCGTTCGCCGTCGGCGTCCTCGCCCTCTTCGGCTCCCGCATCCCCTCGGCCGCAAGGATCTTCCTGCTCACCCTCGCCATCGTCGACGACCTCGGCGCGATCGCCGTCATCGCGGTCTTCTACACCGACGACATCTCCATGTCCTGGCTCGCGGCCGCCGGGGCGCTCATCGCCGTCGCGATCCTCCTGCGGGTCCTGCACGTCTGGTCGGGCCCGGTGTACCTGGTCATCGGCGTGCTCCTGTGGGTCGCCATGCTCGAATCGGGCGTGCACGCCACCATCGCGGGCGTCGTCATGGGCTTCATCATCTCCGCCAAGCCGCTCCTCGACCCGCAGACCGCCCACGCCGAGGCCCAGCGGATGGCCGAGGACCGCCAACTCACCGCCGAGGAGACCGAGCAGCTCGTCAAGCTCGCCCGCGACGCCGTGCCCCCCACCGAGAGGGTCCAGGCCCGCAACCACGCGTTCTCCTCGTTCGTGGTCCTCCCGCTGTTCGCCCTCGCCAACGCCGGTGTCGCGCTCTCGTCCGACCTGTTCGCGACCGCCCTGACCTCCACAGTCACGCTCGGCATCGTCTTCGGCCTCGTCGTCGGCAAGACCGTGGGCATCACCGCGGTCACCTGGATCGTCGTCAAGCTCGGCTGGGGCCGCATGCCCACCGGCGCGACCTGGCCGCTCATCGGCGCCATCGCACTCGTCGCCGGTATCGGCTTCACCGTGGCGCTGTTCATCACCGAGCTCGCCTTCCGCGGCGGCGACGCCCACCTCCTCACCGACGAGGGCAAGATCGGCGTCCTGTGCGCGTCGTTCCTCGCCGCCGTCCTCGGCGCGCTCGCCGTCCACCTCACCGCCCCGAAGCGCGCGAAGGCCGACGCGGACGAGCGGGCTGTGGAGGACGCCGCGAACGCGGGGTTAGGCTTGGCCGACTGCTTTCACAGCGACTCGACCCTAGAGTGAGGACAGCGTATTGGCTCCGCAGAATCTCATGTCCCAGCCTCCGGCGACGCAGCTGCCCGAGGACACCGAGGCCAGGAACTTCCTCGACGAGCACACGCCCGAGGACACGGTCCGCCGCTTCCCGTGGTTCTGCGCCGCCTGGGCCCGCCTCGCGAAGAACGCCCTGGAGTCGGGTGACGACGTCGCCGCGTACGCCTTCGCGCGCACCGGCTACCACCGCGGCCTCGACCAGCTGCGCCGCTCGGGCTGGAAGGGCCACGGCCCGATCCCCTGGGACCACAAGCCGAACCGCGGCTTCCTCAAGTCCCTGCACCAGCTCTCGCGCGCCGCGGCCGCGATCGGCGAGGCCGACGAGGCCGCCCGCTGCGCCCAGTTCCTGCGCGACTCGGACCCGGCCGCGGCCGACGCCCTCACGTAGGACACCGTCCACAGTGACCCGCGAATGACGCGGGCCGAAGACGCGGGAACGGCCGGGAAGCGAATGCTTCCCGGCCGCTGCCGTATCAGTAGCTAAGCCAGCGCGATCTGGCCGTCTTCGACGGTGATCTCCACTGCGGACAGGTTCGTCTCGGCCGGGCCCTCTTCGAGCTCGCCTTCGATCGTCCACGTCGACTGGTGCCGGGGGCAGATGATGTTGCCGTCCGCGTCGGGGGCGGCGACGATCGCGCCCTGGTGCGGGCAGACGGCCGAGAACGCGAGGAACTCGTCGGCGGTGGGCTGCACGATCACGGTCTCGTCGACGACGATGCCGCCGCCGACCGGGACGTCAGTGGTCGCCGCGATGCCGGTGGTGCCGCCGGTCTCGCCGGTCGAGCCGCTGGTGGCGGAGTCGGTGGCGCCGGTGGTGGACTCGGTGGTGTTCGGGGATTCGGCGGTGCCGCAGGCCGCGAGCGCGCCCGCGGCGCCGAGCCCGGCGATGCCGCACATGACGCCGCGCCGTGAAGCAGCGCCTTTGGCCGGCGCCTGCTTCGCGAGATCGGTTCCGGCCCTGGTGTCGGTCATGGTCAAGCTCCTTAGCGCTGTGGGGTGCCGTGTCGGTCGCGGCTGCCTGCGAGCCGTGGCCGTGCGTTGCGGCGCCTGCGGCCGCAACGCTAGCGCCCGAATGCCGAGCCTGTCACGCGATGGGTGGTGAAATCAAGGATTTTAGTTGAAGCTTCATTAAGTTCTCAGGAAGCTCACAGGCCCCGGTCCGCCCCTACACCCCCATCGACCGCGCGATGAGCATCCGCTGCACCTCGTTGGTGCCCTCCCCGATCTCGAGCACTTTGCAGTCGCGCCACGCCCGCGCCACGGGCGTCTCGTTCATGAACCCGTACCCGCCGAAGATCTGCGTCGCGTCCCGCGCGTTCTCGACCGCCGCCTGCGACGCGTGCAGCTTCGCGAGGGCCGCGTCGGTGCCGAACGGCTCGCCCGCGTCCGCTTTCACGGCCGCGTCCTGCCAGGCCAGGCGCGAGGTGTGGGCGCGCAGCCGCATGTCGGCGAGCATGAACGCGATCGACTGGTTCTCCGCGATCGGCCGCCCGAACGCCTCGCGCTCCTTCGCGTGGACGAGCGCCTCGTCGAGGCAGCCCTGCGCGGACCCGGTCGCGAGCGCGGCGAGGGCGACGCGGCCGGAGTCGAGGAGTTCGAGGAACTGGACGAAGCCGCGGCCCCTCTGGCCGACGAGGTTCGCTTCGGGGACGCGGCAGTCGTCGAAGTAGACGGGCCTGGTGTCGGAGGCGCGCCAGCCGACCTTGGAGTACTCGGGTCCGATCTGGAGTCCGGGCGTGCCGGGTTCGACGGCGATGCAGGAGACCTCGCCGGGGCCGGTCTGGGCGGTGGCGATGATGAGGTCGGTCATCTCGGTGCCGGCGTTGGTGATGAAGCATTTGGCGCCGTCGATGACCCACTGGCCGTTCTCGAGGCGGGCCTTGGTGTCGGTGTGCCCGGCGTCGGTGCCGCCGCCGGGTTCGGTGAGCGCGAACGCGACGAGGCCCTGGCCCGCGGCGAGGCGCGGGAGCCACTTGGCCTGCTGCTCGGGGGTGCCGAAGCGGGCGATGCCTTCGGCGCCGAGGGTCACCGAGGCTTCGACGGTGACGGCGACGGACGCGTCGATGCGGGCGATCTCCTCGAGGGCGAGGCCGAGCATGAAGAGCCCGGCTCCGGCGCCGCCGTGCTCTTCGGGGAGGGTGACGCCGAGGACGCCGAGTTTGCCGAGGCCGCGCACGAGGTCGGCGGGGAACTCGCCGCGTTCGTAGAAGTCGCCGATGACGGGCTTGATGTGCTCCTGGGCGTAGGCGCGGACGGCGGCGGCGAATTCGGTCTGTTCGATGTCGAGTTTCATGGCTGTGCTCCTACACCGGTGTGATCGGGTGTCTGCGTTCGGAGAACCGGCGGTCCTTGTGGGTCAGCCGGCGGTATCGGGCGATGAGGTCGTCGCGGAGGCGGGCGGGTTCGATGATGTCGTCGACGACGAGTTCGCCTGCGAGGCGGCGGAGGTCGACGTCGGCTTCGTATTCGGCTCGTCGGTCGGCGACGAACTGCTCGCGTTGTGCGGGGTCGTCGATCTGGGCGATCTTGTTGGCGTACACGGCGTTGACGGCGGCTTCGGCGCCCATGACGGCGATCCGCGCGGTGGGGAGGGCGAGGCAGGCGTCGGAGCCGAACGCGGGTCCGGCCATCGCGTACAGGCCCGCGCCGTAGGCCTTGCGGACGACGACGCAGATTTTCGGGACGGTGGCTTCGGCGACGGCGGCGATCATCTTCGCGCCGTGGCGGATGATGCCGCCGTGCTCGACCGCGGAGCCGACCATGAAGCCGGGGACGTCGGCGAGGAACAGCAGCGGCACGTTGAAGGCGTCGCAGGTGGCGACGAACCGGGTGGCCTTGTCGGCGGAGTCGGAGAAGAGGACGCCGCCGCGCACGGCGGAGTTGTTGGCGACGATGCCGACGGGCCTGCCGTCGAGGCGCGCGAACGCGGTCATCAGCTCACCGGCCCACCGGGCCTGGACTTCCAGGACCGAGTCGCGGTCGACCAGGCCGTCCAGGAAGGCGTGCATGTCGAACGGCGCGGACTCGCTGGCGGGGACCGTGGCGGCGAGGTCGACCGGGAGCGGGGGTCTTGCGGCGCGCACCGGCGCGGGCTGCGTCCAGTTGGAGGGCAGGTAGGAGAGCCAGCGCCGGACCGAGGCGATCGCCTCGTCCTCGTTGCGGCACAGGAAGTGTCCGACGCCGGACTGCTCGCAGTGGACGCGGGCGCCGCCCATGTCCTCGAGGGTGGTCTTCTCGCCGGTGACCATCTCGACCATGCGGGGGCTGCCGAGGTACATGGAGGCGTTGCCGTCGACCATGGCGACGACGTCGCAGAACGCGGGGATGTAGGCGCCACCCGCGGCGGAGGGGCCGAAGAGCGCGCAGGCCTGGGGGATGCGGCCGGAGGCGCGGACCTGCTCGTGGAAGATGCGTCCGGCACCGCGGCGGCCGGGGAAGAGCTGCACCTGGTCGGTGATGCGGGCACCGGCGGAGTCGACGAGGTAGACGATGGGGTGCTGTTCGAGCTGGGCGGCTTCGACGGTGCGGATGATCTTCTCGACGGTGCGGGCGCCCCAGGACCCGGCTTTGACGGTGGAGTCGTTGGCGACGAGGCGGATGGGGCGGCCCTGGACGGTGGCCGTGCCGACGACGACGCCGTCGGCGGGCAGGCTCGGGTCGGGGTTGGCCCACAGGTTGTCCTCGCGGAACGAGTCGGGGTCGCAGAGGCGGCGGATGCGTTCGCGGGCGTGGTACTTGCCCGCGGCGGCGGCGGCCTGGTGGTACTTGTCGGCGCCGCCTTGTGCGATCCGCTCGCGTTCCGCCGGGTAGTCCCCGAATTCCACGGCACGGCCTCCTTGCCGGAACAGTGTTCCTTAACGATCGTTAAGGTAAGCATATTGTGTCCCGTGAATCCCCGCCTGTCAACGCATTCGCGCCGCCGGTCATTCAGTGACTTAGCCCCGCCCCCACCGGGCGGCAACCTGCCGCGGCTACCCTCGAGGCACCACCGCGCGGCGCTCCTCACGCCTCGCCCCGCACGCCTCCCCGGAGTCCGATGAGCCACCCCGCGAGCACCGCCGCCGCCCCGGTCACCGCACCCGCGGCCCCCCGGCCGCCGCGGCTGCGCGAGATCGACGGCCTGCGCGGCCTCGCCATCGCCGTCATCGCCGTCTACCACATCTGGTTCGACCGCGTCTCCGGCGGCGTCGACGTGTTCCTCCTGCTCTCGGGCTTCTTCATCACCGCGAGCCTCCTCCGCTCCGTCGACCGGACCGGCTCCGTCCAGCCCCTCGCGTTCGCCGCCCGGATCGTGCGCCGCATCTTCCCGCCCGCGCTCGTCGTCGCCGCGTGCACCGTGGCGCTCACCGTCCTGTGGCTCCCGCGCGCCACCTGGAACCAGCAGCTCGGCGACATCCTCGCCTCCGCGCTCTACTACGGCAACTGGAACCTCGCGGTCCACTCCGTCGACTACCTCTCCTCCAACAACGGCGCCAGCATCGTCCAGCACTACTGGTCCATGGGTGTCCAAGCCCAGTTCTACGTCCTGTGGCCCGTCCTCATCGCCGCCTCCGTGTGGACCGCCGCCCGCGCCCGGTGGAGCCGCACCCGCGTCCTCGCCGCCGCGCTCGCGCTCGTCTTCGCGGCCTCGTTCGCGTTCGCGCTGTGGGAGACCGCGACCAACCAGGCCTTCGCGTACTTCGACCTGCGCGCCCGCCTGTGGCAGTTCGCCGCCGGAGGCCTCCTCGCCCTCGCCCTCCCGCGCCTGCGCACCGCCTTCGCTGAACCTGATGCGCCGCAGGCGAAATGGGCGGCCGCCGTCCTCGGCTGGGCCGGCGTCGCCGTCCTCCTCGGCGCCGGGTTCGTCCTCGACTCCACCCAGTTCCCCGGCCTCGCCGCGCTCTGGCCCGTCGGCGGCGCCTGCGCCGTCGTCATGGCCGCGTCCCTGCGCCCCGGCGGCGGCGCCGGGCGCCTGCTGAACACGCGGCCCGTGCAGTGGCTCGGCGACCTCTCCTACACGCTCTACCTGTGGCACTGGCCGGTCCTCATCTGCTACCTCACCGCGACCGGACGCGACACCGCCACGCTCCTCGGTGGTCTCGGCGTCCTCGCCGCCGCGACCCTCCTCGCCTGGGCCACCCGCTGGGCCCTCGAACAGCGCCTCCCCGCGACCGGGCTCGGCCAGAAGACCAAACGCGGCGCGTTCGCGCTCGGCGCGGCCTGCCTCGCCCTCGTCCTCGCGTCCTATGCGGCCCTGACCTGGTACATCACCTTCGAACGCGACCGCCTCGCCGAGGCCGTCGAAGACCGGTCGGTCTATCCGGGCGCGGCCGCCCTCGCCGGAGGACTCGAACTCCCCGAAGCCCCCTTCGCGCCCTCCACACTGGACGCCGCGCAGGACTACGACCCCGCGCTCTCCGGCCGCTGCAACCAGACGATGGTCGGCTACGAGCCGGTCCGCTGCGACTTCGGCATTGCCGAAGAGGAAGCGACCGCCACGGTCGTCATGTACGGCGGCTCCAAGATCTGGCAGTGGCTCCCCGCCGTCCTCGAAGCCGCCGAATCCCAGGACTGGCACGTCGTCGCGTACACCAAGAACGCCTGCATCATCGAGACCGGCCAAGAGTCGCTCGGCGAAGAGCGGTACCTGTCCTGCGCCGCCTGGAACGACGCGGTCGTCGCCGAGATCGGCGCCCTCGCACCCGACCTCGTCCTCACCTACGGCTCCCGCGTCGGATACGAGGCCTACGAGACCTTCCCCGACTACACCGACCGCTACGGGCAGCTCCTCGCCACCGGCGCCGCGGTCGTCGCCCTCCGCGACACCCCGAGCCCCCGCTTCGACATCCCGCTCTGCGTCGACCTCAACGGCCCCAAGGCATCCGAATGCACCGTCGACCGGGCCTCCTACTACGACGAAGGCGCCTTCGAGGCCCTGGAGGTCCCCGCAGGCGTCCGGAAGGTCGACCTCACCGACTACATCTGCGAGGCCGACGCCTGCCCGCCCGTGGTCGGCAACGTCCTCGTCTACCGCGACGACGCCCACATGACCAACACCTACGCCGCGACCCTCGGCCCCTACCTCGAAGCCGAACTCGCCGCCGCCCTCGGATAGGCGAAAGGCCCGGCTCACCAGAGCCGGGCCTCATCGGAAATCCTTAAGCGGTGACCGCGTCCAGGGCGATCTCCACCATCTCGGAGAACGACTCCTGCCGGTCGGCCGCGGGCAGCTCCGTGCCCTTGAGGATGTGGTCGGAGATCGTGCACAGCGCCAGCGCGCGCGCCTTGAACTTCGCCGCGAGCGTGTAGATCGCCGCGGCCTCCATCTCGATGGCGAGGATGCCGTAGTCGGCGAGCTTCGCCTCGACCTCGGGGGCGTCGGTGTAGAACGTGTCCGAGGAGTACAGCTGGCCCACGTGCAGGTTGATCCCGCGCGCGGCGGCCGCGTCCGCGGAGGCGCGCAGCAGGCCGAAGTCGGCGACGGGCGCGTAGTCGACGACGCCGTTGAAGCGGATGCGGTTCATCGAGGAGTTCGTCGAGGCGCCGATGCCGGCGACGACGTCGCGCAGCTCGATGTCGTTGTGGATCGCACCGGCCGAGCCGACGCGGACCACCGTCTTGACGCCGTAGACGTCGAGGAGCTCGTGGGTGTAGATCGAGGCGGAGGGCTGGCCCATCCCGGTGCCCTGCACGGACACGCGCTTGCCCTTGTAGGTGCCGGTGTAGCCGTACATGTTCCGGACCTCGGTGTAGCGGACCGCGTCGGTGAGGAAGTTCTCGGCGATCCATTTCGCGCGCAGCGGGTCCCCGGGAAGGAGGACGCTCTCGGCGATGTCGCCCGGCTTGGCGGAGATGTGTGCAGTCATGACGCCAGCTTCTCATAAACATCCCATGAATTTGCGGAGACCGGCTGTGAGCTGGATCGCCGAGCCCGGTTCCACGCCTGCTGCCGCGGTCCGGTAGTGTTCTCGGCGGTGGCGTGTCCGAGCGGCCGAAGGAGCTCGCCTCGAAAGCGAGTGTTGGGTAACCCTCAACCGTGGGTTCAAATCCCACCGCCACCGCCAACGTAACCCCAGTTCAGAAGCCCTAAAGGGCGGATGAGCTGGGGTTTCTTCATGCCCGCTGACCTGGTGTTCCGGGTACGTCCGGGCTGCTCAGGACTGGATTCCCCATCAATTCCCCATTACTTCCCCACAAGCTCTGCGTGTTTTGTACCGAATTGGGCGTTCGGGTCGAGTGATCTCTGCCGCTCGGCTTCCTGTGCCCTGGTGACGATGCCGCGAAGGTGGGCGCCTTCGAGGATCGCGGCGACCGCTTGGGCCATGCCCTCATCGACTTCGGGTTCCAAGTGCCCGTAAAGGTCTGAGGTCACCTTGATGCTGGAGTGGCCGAGGCGGCGCTGGATCGCGGTCAGGTGCTTGCCCTTCTTGATGAGCTGGCTGGCGAGCGTGTGGCGGAAGGCGTGGAAGCCGAGCCCGGCGAATTCGGTTTCCTCAAGGGCGTTGCGCCAGGCTCGGCGCACGACGGCGTAGCGGAGTGGGCCGCCGTTCTTCGACCGGAACACGTAGTCGTTGTCGCCGCGGTCGGCGGACCAGAGCAGGGCGAGGACTTCGCACACCTCTGGAGGGAGGGTGATGGTCCGGCGCGACCACTTGGTCTTGAGTGGGACGTCTTCGAACGTGCCGTTGCGGTCGACCAGTTGGCTCGCGAAGGTGACGTGTCCGGTGAGGAGGTCGAAGTGCTTCCATTTGAGCCCGAGGGCCTCGGAGATCCGCGCCCCGGAGGCGATCAGGAAGACGATCAAGGGCTGCCAGTATGCGGGGGTCAGCTCGATGACTTCCGCGAGTTCAGCTTCGGTGAGGAACCGCGGCTCGGCCCGTTCCCACTTCGGGAGGGAGGACGCCGGGCAGGGGTTCACCTTGATCAGCCGCTCGGCAACGGCGACGTCGAGCGCCATGGACAAGTAGCCGTGGACGTTGAGAATGCTCTTCGCCGAGAGCGGGTCGTATTCGGCGTCCTCGGGCTCGGCGAGCTGGTCGAGCCACTCACGGATGGCCCTCGGCCCGAACGTCGCGAGATTGTGCTGCCCGATGCGGCCGACGATGTGCTTGCGGATGCGCCCGCCCTCCGTCCGTGCTGTGTTCGGCCGGATGTTCTTACTGTGACTGGCCCACCAGGTGTTGACCCAGTAGCCGAGCGCCAACTTGTCGGCGCCGATGGCGAGGAGGTTCCCGTCCATCTTGTCGACTTGGAGGCGCGTCTTCGCCTCTTTGGCGGCGGTCTTCGTCGAGAACCCGATGGCGATGTCCGTCTTCTTGCCATCGATCATGTCTCGGACGCGGAACAGCTTGCCGCCGTTGTATGGCTCAACCCACATAGCCCTTGCTCTCCTGTTGTCGGATCGGTTGGGGCGCAGCCGTTTCGGGGGAGGCTGCGCCGCTCGGTCACGCCGACAAACGGGGGTCTGCCGGCGGTGGTCGAGGACCGTACGCCGACAGGCGGGCACCAGCGAGCGAACACGCGTTCGCCCACAATGGACATTCAGGCGGTGGTGATGCCCTTCGGCCGGGCGGATTCCGGCTTGCGGGCGAGCCCTGCGCTCATGAGCGCTTGAGAAACGCGCGGGCCACGCGTCGTCGCTGGTCAGGCGGAAATGGTGGGAGCCGCTGCCCCTAAACAGCGTCCCGAGTGCAATAGGGCCGTGCGGGGACCTCGGGACGCGACAGCGGCTGTCGCACAGTGACCGTTCACCTTGGTGGGGGGCGAACCGTCGGTAGGTGGTGGGATTGGTTGCGCGGCAGCGCGGGCTAGGACGAGCCCTCGCGGCGCTGGTTCAGTTCAATGACGCCCTCGCCGGTGGTGGGGGAGGCGGGGATGTCGGCGCGGGCTTCGACGCCGTTGAGGACGCGCTGGCGCGCGAACTCCTGCCGGACGGCGTCTCGCATGAAGATGGGGAGGTAGCGGACGATGAGCACGGCGATGACCGCGATCACCAGAAGGACTATCAAGATGGGGCGCATGTGGCTGCGCTCCCAGTTCGCCGCGAAGTAAATCGTGTTGGCGAGTACCAGGAGGGCTGCGGCGACCTCCAGTATTCGCGTGAACAGTTTGGTCATGAGCGGATGCTCCACTGGGGTGAATCGACATGTTTGACGGGTCTTGTTAACTTTGTTGTAATAACTCCCAGTTTGGGGAGGATTACTCACCTTAGTGGGGCGACCGAACTTTGTCTACTAGCCGACAGTTGACGTAGGCCACACTAGATCCTTGGCTTGCAAAGTGCTGCTTGGTTTTTCGCTCAGCTACCGCGCTTGGACTGGCGCGAGAGCGCCTTGCGCATCTCGATCTGCTCCTGCAGATCGACGAGCTTGCCGCGGATCCACTCGCGGTCCTCGCCGATGGAAGCCGTATAGAAACGCTTGATCGCCGCGATCGGGTCGCCGCCGGGGTCGCTCTCGAGCGCTGGCGACGCCTCGAGGGGCTGCGCGGAGAATCCGGCGGCTCGCATCAGGTTGGCGTAGAGGTGGTCGAGTGGCACGTCGGCGTCGTCGGCGAAGGTGATCGCGATCTGCCGGAGGCTGTCTGGGCTCGGGCGCCACGACCCGTTGCGCCAGCGGTTGAGTTGAGAGCTGGACAGCCCTGTGCGGGACTCGAACTCGGCCAAGCTGGGACGGCCGGTGCGCCGAGTCTCGCGCACACCGGCGGCACGCAGAACATCGTCGAGGAAGGCCGCGAACTCCTCGTACGGCCATGTCGGTTCTGTCGGTGCGGTCTCGCTCATGCGCAACAGGGTACGCGACACCAGTACCGCCGTACGGCTCCCGGCTCTCGGGCGGCGGACGCCTGCACTCGGACCTCATCTCGTCCTCCTCGGCGCACCTTTTGGCCTGGTACGCATGGGTAGCGGTGATATTACCGCCCCGTAGCCTACTCATGTTCTTGCGCTACCGCAAGAACGGTGCTACGTTTCTTGCGCTAGCGCAAGATAGAGCAGGATACTCCCCTTGCAACTGTCGTATATCGACAGATTCGCGCTGGTGTTCTCGCAGTTCACCAACCAAGGAGCAGAGCAATGGGCGACGCAAGCGTCATCTCCTACCCCAAGGGCCTGGTCGACATCGCCGGGGCCGCGGCCTGGCTGAAGGTCCCCGAGTCCTGGGTCCGCGACAAGGTCTCGGCGCGCGCCGTGCCATTCACCAAAGTGGGCAGACACGCACGGTTCAGCGCCGACCACCTGCGGGAAATCCTCGAAAGCGGCGAAGTTCCGGTCGAAGTCCGGCGCTGAGGCGCACACATTCACTGAATGCCTGCGACGTTCCTCACTTACCTGCATATGCAAGTCGCAGTAACCACTCGGTTCTCTTGGGCACCAGTCTCTCCGGGCGATCCCGGCTGAGCAGGCCGTGCCTTCCTTCCCGTCTCACCGTTCCAGGAGCGATCCCCCATGCATCCCCAGCCGGTGTGCGCCGCCCCCGCGGCCTACCGCATCGAAACCGACGAGGCCGCGCACTTCGTGTGCATTCGCCATCAGCGGCAGGTGTTCGCCGAGCAGTACCGCGCCGGCCGCGCCCCGACCCTCCACGAGATCCCGATCGGCGAGCGCCGATGCGGCGAGCACGGCCGCCCGGCCTCGGCGCTGGTCGCGGCATGAGCGCCATCGCCGCCCCCGCGCCCGGCGCCGACGTGCTTGCGCTCATCGGGCAGCAACTCGGACGCGCACGCCAGGCCGAGAAGGACCGCGACGCCGCTCGCGAAGCCGAGGCGCTGCGCGCCATCGAGGCATACGCCGCCGGACTGCGCTGGGATCTGGCCTCGCCGCCGGGCGAGGGCGCCTGCGCCGACCAGGTCGCGACTGTCCTCGATGAGGTCTGGTCCTCGGGGGGTGCCAATGCGTAGGCACTGGGTGGCCTTCATCGGCTGGATCCTGATCGGCATCGGCGCCGTCAGCCTCGCCGCCTGCCTGGCCGCCGCCACGCTCGTCGTGGCGCTGTTCGCGGCGGTCCCGCGGTGACCTGGACGGCCCTGGCGATCGGCGCCGGATGCATGTGCGCGCTGGTCCTGCCCTCGGCGATGTTCGGGCTCGGCCTGCTCGTGGGCAGGGCCGACAGGCACGGCCGCGTTGCGGAAGCCGAAGACCGCGCTGAACTGGCGACCCTCGCCGCCGAAGGACTCGCGCGCCGCCTGCGCGAGGCCGACCCCGGCAGCCTCGACCGCCCCGACGAGACCCCCATCAGCGACACCCCCTGAGATCGGCCGCGCCAAAGCGCCCGGCTCGAAAGGAACACACCCATGAACCACCGCGAGTGCATTACCCTGCTCACCACCGTCCGGGACCGACTCGAAAAGGCCGGTGCCGACGCCCGGCTCGCTCGCGACATCGCCCGCGAAGCCGTCGAACGCATTGACGCGGCCATGAACGAACTGGACGGGGCCGTACGCCGCTACCGGCTCGGGCCCCTCGCCGACCAGATCCTCGCCGGCGACCACGAGGAAACCGCCCTGGGCCACCTGACTGGCGACGTGCTCGCCGCCGACCGGGCCGTGGCCGACGCGACCGACCGATGCGAGGCCACCGGCTGCGCCAAGGTCGGTTGCCCCTTCCTCGCCGAAGCGCTCGCCCGCGCCGCCGCCGCGCGAGGGGCCCTCGGGGAGTACCTGGTCGGCCAGCACCTCGCCGAGCCCGACCGTGCCCAGACCGTCGCCGACGACCTCGTCGCCCGCGCCGAGGTGTGGGCGCGGTGAGGGCACTGGTCCGCTCCTGGCGCATCACCGTCGACGCCGACCTGTCGGTTTCCCAAGCAAAGGGGCAGGCACTGACCTGGCTGGGCCACATGGTGACCGCGTCCGGGTTCGTGCTCGACGGCGTCCCCGACCTGACCGTCGAAGACGGCGACACCACCGCAACGGTGGTCGTGGTCGCGACCGCCCCTGTCGTACGCGCCCACACCTCGGCGGACTGGCGGGCCTGGGCGAGCCCGATCGAACGCGAGGCCGACCGCGACGCTTGGCGGCGCCGACGCGGCCCCGGGCGCCGCCACATGATCGAGACCCTCGCCGCCCGCGGCCACCCACCGACCGCCATCGCCGGCTACCTCGACCTGCCAGTGAGCACCGTCCTGCTGCACGACAACGCCGGACTCCGCTCGACCGTCCCGCGGGCCCCAGCGGAGGTGGGCCGTGGCGCGAACTGAGGCCCGCATCTACGCCGACCTGTGGGAGGACCATGACTTCCTCAACCTCACCGCCTCCGCGCAGCGCATGTACGTCTACCTGCTCTCCCAAAGGGACCTCACCCACTGCGGGGCCCTGCCCTTGCGGGTGCGCCGCTGGGCCGACAACCTCCGCGCCACCGTCGCCGCGATCGAGGGCGACCTTGCCGCTCTCGCGAAGGCCCGGTTCATCGTGGTCGACTTCGAACGCGAGGAGGCGCTGGTACGCACCCACATCCGCCACGACCGCGTCCACCGCCAACCCAACCTGCTGCGCGCCGCCCGCCGGGCCCTGGCGGCGGTGACCTCGCCGCTGCTGCGCGCCGCGCTCGCCGTCGAACTCGTACGACTGAGGGACGACCCGGCCACGGTGATGCCGGCCGGGTCGCGCGAGCCCTTGGAGGGGATGATCGCCGACCTCGCCGACGCCATCGACCAAGGCCCCGCCGATGCCTCCGGCGAAGGGTTCGCCGAACCCCTCGCCGATGGCGAGGGGGAGAGGGGTAAGGGGTCAGGGGGACACCTCAAGGTAGTACCACCTCAAGGTCTTTCTTCTCGTCGACGCTCGCGCGCCGACGCCGCTCTACCACCGCGCTCGGAGATCGAGGACCTGTGCACCTACCTCGCCGACCGGGTCGAAGCGAACGGCTCGCGGCGCCCCACGATCACCAAGGGCTGGAAGGACGCGGCCCGGCTCATGCTCGACCGCGACGGACGCACTCTCGAGCAGATCCGGGCCGCCATCGACTGGTCCCAGAATGACGATTTCTGGCGCGCGAACGTCATGAGCATGACCACGTTGCGCAAGCAGTACGACCAGATGCGGCTCCACGCCAAGCGCCAGCGGGGCCCGGCCCGGGAAGCGACCACGGACGTGCGGATGCGGCAGGTCGACGCCGCGCTCGCCGAAGTCCTCGGCGGCGACGTGGGCGGTGAGCCACCGTGACCGCCGAGGAAGCCGCCGAGGTGCTGCGCATGGTCGCCCGAGGCGACCGCCGCACGGTCGCGGCCGACGACATCCGGCTGTGGGCGATGGTCCTCACCCTCGCCGGCGTCACCAAGGTCGAGGCCCTGCAAGCGGTGGTTGAGCACATCGCCGAGGCCCCGGACACGTGGCTCCAGGTCGGGCACATCGTCCAGCGCGTCAAACGAGGCCGCCGCCGAGCCCTGGCCCGGTCGGGGATCTCGGAGCAGGAGCTGCTGCGTTCCCTCGACCCGGACGCGGCCGACTACGACACCCAAGTCCTTGCGGTGTTGCGGGCCGCCCGCGCCGACGCCGCCCGCGGCCTGGCCCCCGCAATCGGCACCCGGGCACCGGGCGAGCTGCCCTCGGGGACCGTGCGCGCGGAACGGGCCCGGCGGGGAGCGGCGAAAGTCCGAGACGCCTTGGCGCGCAGTGGCATCGGCCGTTCGGAGGTCGCCGGGTCGGCCACTGGGAGGACGGGCTTAGAGCCCTATGGTCTCGCAGACTTTCACCCACAAGAGAGGACGAATCCTGGTGTTGACCAGTGAATACATTCAACTCCTGAACGCGGATCGGCGGCCGGTGTGGCTGCTGGGCGCAGGCGGCGTCATCAACGCGAACTATCCGGTGGACGGCGACTGGGCCTCGCAGACCGGCCGGGCGGTCATGGTCGACCGCGTCGGCGTCTCCATCACCTGGGCGCCTGGCCTGGTGAAGCGGATCAAGGCCCTTGCCGAGAACGGGAGCGTCGACATCGTGTGGTCGACCTCTTGGTGCCCGGTGGCCGACAAGCTCGAAGACCTCTGGGGCCTGCCGAAACTCGTTCGGGCATGGGAATACCCGATGTCGCCTTCGACCATCCGCGTCTACAAGTGGAACGCCTGGAAGGAAGCGAAGGCATCGCCGCGCCCGGTTGTCTGGACCGACGACGAGATCGCCAAGGAGATCGACAGCCGCGACTCCGAACTCCTCGGCATCCGCCCCCACACCTCGACCGGCCTCACCCGGACCGACATGGACCGCATCGAGGCGTTCATCGCCACATACAACCCCGACCTCGCCGACACCGACCAGAAGGGACGCCGATGAGCCTCGCTATCTGCCGGGCCCGCCCGATTCACGGGGCGGACTCGTGCCCCAGCAAGACCGACGCAGTCCACCCGGCTGACCTCCACACCTGGGCCAACGGCGACCTGCGATTGATGGCCGCCGTCTTGATCCTTGACGACTCCGGCCTGCTCGATCACGAGTGGACCGCACGATTCATCGGCCGGGAGCTGACCTTCGTGGACTTCGCGGCCATGCGCCGAGCCCTGCCCCGCTCCCCCCTCTCCGACGGCGAGCGCGCCATTGCACAGGCGGCGGTCTCCCTGACTGAGGGACTCAAGATCGACCTCGGCGCGGTCCTCCTCGCCCTCGATCCCGGGAACATCGACACGCTCGTGACTGCCCTCGACCTGTTCAGTCCGCCAACCCGATCCCGGCCGACGCACCTCCGCGCCCTCCCGAACCCCCTGGCGGTGGGCGCATGACCGTCACCCCCTGCTGGGCCTGCGCTGCCCCCATCCGTACCGCGACACGCAAGCGGTTCTGCACCGACACCTGCCATCAAATGTGGTGGGAGACGCCCCGCATCGACCTGGGCGAAAGCGAACACGTCCTCATCGGACAGGGGACGCTCACCTGGTCCCCGGCCGAGGCGTTGAGCGGCCGGTGGGGCGCGGTCGGCCTCACCGGCACCGCCGGGCGGCTCGCGCTCCCGAAGGATCTCGCCGGGACACGCGGCACGCTCGTCGCCCGCGTCCTCGACCAGCCGGACCCTGAGGTGGGGATGATCGGCCCGGAGTCCTCTGCCTCCTCCGCCTGGCGCATCCCCGCGCAGGGCGACAGGATCACCCTCGGGCACGGGGCCCTGTTCTTCGAGAACGAGTCCGGCGGGGGAGAGCCGGTCGCGTGCGGGGTTCGACCGGCCTGGACAGACCCGCGCTTGGGCTGGCTCAACGAGGTGCAGCTCGGCCGCCTCCCGGGGCGGCGCGTTGCCCTCGAAGTCCACGGCGACAACACGAACGGCGTCCGGGCGTCGATGCCCAGCTCCCTCGCCGCCGCCGACACCCACCCCGACCAGGCCGATGGGGACAGCGATCCGCGCTGGCGCACCGACTACCGGGCTCGGCTCGCCGCCATGCTCACCAGCGCCGCCGCCGACTACCTCCACCGCCCCGACCCCGACATCGAGGCAGAAGTCTTCACCATCTACGACGACACCGCCACCGTCACGGTCGCCGCCCCCAGCGACGACGAGTACCGCCGCTTGCAGCAAGGGCAGCCCGAGGACGACCTCGCCGGAGTCGGACAGGCGGTCTTCCACTGGAAGTCCGAGCCTCAAGCGATGACGGTCCGGGCGCTGTGCGGGGACACGAGATACACCCTCAAGTGGTCGGCCGGGGCCGAGGTCCCGACTCTCCAGTTCGAGCCCTGGCCGCACACCTCCCAGGTGTATCCCGAACTCGTGGAGCAACTCCACGCCGACCGGCCCCGCCAACGCCAACCCAGAAGCGGCGCCGAAGCGCCCCGGCGGGACTGGACGGAAATCCTCACGGCTTGCGTGGCGGCGGTCCCGGCCGGTCGGTGGATCTGCTTCGGCGATCTCGGGAAGCTCATCGGCCGCCACCATCGGGAAGTCGTCGGGTTCCTCGACAAGGCGGACATCCTGGGCCGCCACCGCATCCTGCTGGTAACCGGCAAAGCGCGCCCCGGCGGCCTCGGTACCGCCAGCGCCGCAGACCAGACCCAGCGACTTCGCGCCGAAGGCGTCCGTTTCAGCCCTGCCCTCGTCGCCGACCCGACCCAGCGGCTCTACCTCGACGAACTGCGCGCGCTCTCCGCCGCACGCCCCCGCATCTGACCGACCTACCGGCGGGGCGGCACCACCCCCCCCGCCGGTCTCAACACGGAAGCACTGCCACATGAGACCCAACGACCGCGACCACAAGAGCGCCTACCGCAACGGGATCGGCCTGCGCGCCCACTTCATTGCCAAGACCGCCGGCGAACTCCGCGACGACCTCAACACCTGCCCGGACACCGCCCTCCACGCCACCGCCTCTTGGCGGCTGCTCAGTGTGGTGTCCCTGGTCGACGCTGGGGTCCGTGACATGGCCGCCTACACCCCGCAGGACCTCGACGGCGAGCAGCGCCAGCGCCTGACCGACGCCCGCGCCGCACTCGACGCCGCCGAGCGATACCTGAGGGACTTCTGCACCGCCGAACGCGAACACGCCATGGCCGAGCCCGCCGGGGAGCACCATGGCTGACCGCAAGACGGTTCGGCCCGATCAGCCGCACTGCTGGTTCATGCCCGGGGAACTCGGCGAGGCCCTCTCGGCGATGTTCCGCCGCCACTACTACCTCAAGTGCCCGCGCTGCGAGCTCATCATCACCGACCGGCCGCCGCTTCCGAGCTGCTGGCGACGCCTGCTCCGCGCGCTCTTTCCACCGCGACTGGGCGAGGGCGACCTCTACTTCGTGTGGCCTGAAGGACAAGCCATCTCGATGGAGGTCACTCCTGAGCCGCCCTGCGAAGCCGCCCGACCCTGACCGACTCGGGCGCGGCGCCGCACCCGGCGCCGCGCCCTCTCTCCCCCCACACGAGAAAGCGACACCACCTTGACGCACCGAGCACTCAATGATCCGATCTACCAGCGCGCCGGGTATATCGGCGGCGAAGCTGAAACGCTGCGCAGGCAACTGGCCGCGCACGGCGCGGACGGGCGCACCGCCCGCACCGCACGCCGGACCTTCCACATCATCGAGCAGGTCCGTAAAACCCTCGGCGACCTCGCCACATCCGCCGACCCCGGGCTGACCGAGGAGCAGGCCGTCCGCCTCGCCACCGCCGTCAAGCTCCTGGAGGGCGCCGAGTCGACACTCGACGCCTTCGCGAACACCGAGCACGAGCTTCGCCTCGAAGCCGGAGCCGTCGATGCGTGAGACCAACCGTCCCGTCCCGGCTGCCGCCACCCCCTGGGAGGCGCTCGCCGCCGCGATAACGTTCCTGCGCGAAGGCAGACACTGGGCAGCGGCCGAGGCCGCCCGGCGCTGGCGGGCCGCGAACCTGCCCGCGCCCGAACGGTTCTCGGGCCCCGGCGCGACCCGCAAGGCCGTCACCGCCGCCGCGGCCCATCTCACCGACGCCGGGCACGACACCGCCGCCGCAGCCCTCGCCTCCTGGCGGGACGCGCAACTCCCCGCCCCCGGCACCCGCTCGGGGCACCGGTGGCGGGAGCACTGGGAGACCGGCGAGGACATCGACGACCCCGCCCGCCGCTACGACGAGCAGTGCGAGCACTGCGGCCTCGCCCTCACCTACACCGCCAGCGGCAGCCCCGGGGCCGCCGCCTGGGTGTGGCCGGACGGGCGTCGCCTTCCCGCCGCAGGCCGCCCCGCCCCGCCGTGCCCGAGCCCCGAACTCGAACCGACACCCGCACTAGAGAAAGAGGTATCCCTATGCTCATCCTGACCGTGACCGACCTCGACCCCGCCGCCCGGCTCGAACACGGCTACGACCTCATCCGCAAGGACTTCCAAGGGTTCGTCGCCGACCCCCAGCTCCGCGCCCTCGCCGGCAAGGGCGCCGCCGAGTTCACCATCGACCTCACCTCGGGCCTGTACCTCACCGCCGACCCGATGCGCCTGGCCGCCCTCGCCGCCTATGCGATCGGCGACGCCATCCTCAGTGACGTCGACGGCAACCGCAAGGATTCATAGAACAGGTGTGCTAGATTCCGTGGCGGCCCTCCCTATCCGCCGACAGGGAGGGCCGCTCTTGTGCCAACCACCCCTACCCCTCTTCCCTTGCCGCCCATGCGGATCGGGAGCATGTGTTCCGGATACGGGGGCCTCGACCTCGCCGTGGAGGCCGTGCTCGGCGGCGCCGTCGCCTGGCACGCCGAGACCGACCGCGACGCCGCCCGAGTCCTCGCCGAGCGCTGGCCGGGCGTTCCCAATGTCGGGGACCTCACCCGATGCGACTGGGGTGCAGTCGAACCGGTCGACCTCGTCTGCGCCGGGTTCCCCTGCCAGCCGGTCTCCCTCGCCGGGCGGCGCCTTGGCGAGGCCGACGAACGGTGGATCTGGCCCGACATCGCCCGTGCCCTTGGCATCCTTCGACCTGGCCTCGTCTACTTGGAGAACGTCGCAGCCATCGCTCGATCCGGCTTGGCCGCCGTCGCCGCTGACCTGGCCGCGCTCGGGTATGACACGGAGTGGACGACTCTGGCCGCGTCCGCCCTTGGCGCTCCCCACCGCCGCGAGCGCTGGTTCCTCCTTGCCTGGGACGCTGCCCGTGCCTGCGACCTCGGCGAGCGAGTCATCGGATGGCGCGCTGCTGCCGACGCCGCGCGCGAGCCCGAACGAGCAGCGGGTCTACAAGCGAACGCCGTCGCAGGAGGCCGGCACCCACGGCTTGAGCCTGGCCGCGGAGATGGCGAGTCTGCTCCCCACGCCCAGGGCCTCGGACACCGGCACGGCCGGGAGGCGGCCGGGCCGGGGCTGGCGGCCACCGCTCTCGGCGGTACTCCTGCCGACCCCGCTCGCCTCGGACGCGAGGAAAGGGAGCGCGAACCAGTCCCGGGGGAGCCGCCGGGACTACACGCTCCCGAGCGCCGCGGCCCTGATTGGGGGCGCTACCGAGCCGCCATCGAGCGATGGGAGCTCCTGACCGGCCTCCCGGCTCCAGCCCCGACCGCGCCCAGCGCGAACGGCCTCCCACAACTGCGGCCCGAGTTCGTGGAATGGCTGATGGACGCCCCGCCCGGCCACGTGACCGGGCTCGGCCTCTCGCGCGTCGCCCAGCTACGCCTTCTCGGGAACGGCGTCGTCGTCCGTCAGGCCGCCGTGGCGATAGCCGTGCTGCTGGATCGGGCGGGCCTGGTCGGCGGCCGGTCGGACCCACTTGGCGAGGAACTCCTCATAGGTCGGTAGCCGGGTAGCAAAGACCAGTTCCGCCTCGGCGCCGTGGTGCGGCGCGAGCGCGGCGGCCAGCGCGGGCGGGAAGGGGACATGCCGTCCGCCGTCCCCGGCAGTCCCGGCCAGGCGCGCGCGGTCCCCGGGCTCGGCCAGCGCCGCGGCGGCCTCGCCGAACGTGGCCGTGCGCGGGTCGATCCCGGCCGAGGCCAAGAGCAGGGCGAGCTGGCCCTGGCGCGCGTCGAACTCGCCCGGGGCTTCGTCGGTGCTCATGCGCCTGTCTCTGAGCCGATGCGGGCCGGCGGCAGTGCGCCGGGGCGGCCCACATACCAGCGGATGAGCTCCCGGATCGCGTGGGTTCGGTTGGTGCCCAGGGCCTGCGCGACCACGCCGAGCGCCTCCCACTCGTCGTCGGGGATGCGCACGGCCCTCGGTGTCGTGTACGGATCTCTATTTGCCATACCGCGACCCTAGCCGGTTCGTATATACAAATCCAGGGCTGAACGAGTGAACTCATCGACTCCGATTCTCCGTTGTATCGGCTCGCCGTTCGTATATACGAAACCTATGGTCGAGCAGCACCGGGAAAGCGATCCGCCACCCCGGCGGGTTAACGGCCTCCCGGTCTTACAGGAGGTCATTCAAATGAACAGCAGTGATCAGATGCGATTCGTCCAGGTCCTTCGGTCGGCCCGCGACACCAGCCCGGCCGCCGTTTACGCCAACCTCGTCGGCATCGCCGACGCGATCGAGTGGGACGGTACCGATGAGGTCGACTTGGCCGAGGCCGCCCGCGACCTCGCCCGCGTCTTCCGGGAGCTGCGCCGCGTGGTGGAGGCGGTGTGCGACAACGACGACGAGCACGGCACCGAGGCGTTGAACGACTTCATCGAGCTCGTGGATTTCTTCGAGGCCGACCGCCACGGCGAGGAGTGACCAGGACCGCTGCAACAACACAATAGACGAACCAGCAAGCGAGGGCGGGCCGAAAGGCCCGCCCTTTCGCCGCTCCGCTGACGAGTGCAAGGGAGTCGCGAATCCGTTATCGAAAAACCTGGAATTTCTCGCTTCAGAGACTCGCGGTCGTATATACGAAACGCCTATGGTCGAGCAGTCAAAGCGGGACACCGCGAGACATGTTGTTAAACCAATTCAACAGTGTGTAACGCGCCGCTATGACGCAAAGCGGCGGCCCACCCGGAACCACCGGGGGACCGCCGCCCATTCATCATCAACGCGATCATAGCAAGGAGCCCACTCAATGGGTAAGCACCACGCGGATGAGATCCACTACGGGTGGCGGGCCACGAAGGTCTGGACGGGGAGCCGCAACCAGCTCCTCCTCGAAACCCACGACACGAAGTGCCACCGCTTCGCCGACCTGGAGGGCCTCAAGTTCTCCGGCAAGGCGGCCGCCCTGAGCGACGTCCGAGCCGACCTCATCTGCCGAGCGGCCTTCGCCAACGAGACGACCGCCCACCCGGGCGACGTGTTCGTCGGCGTTCACCTCGGCGGATGCCTGACCGGCAACACCGACCGCCCCTGCCCGACCCCGGTCGGATTCGACATCCACACGGGGGCGACAACGTTTAAGGAGTGACCCCATGCGGGGCCCCGGCTAACCACCGGGGCCCCGCCCACGGGCCCTTGCTGGGATCGCCCACGCCGAAGGGCATCAACTCATGACCGCACCATCCGGGGACCTCACCGAGGCCCAGGAGCACGACCTCCGCATCGCCGAAGACGCCATCGCCCGCCTGACCGATCCCGGCAAGGCGAGCCCGGCCCAGGCGATGTGGGCGATCAGCCAGATCCTCGCCACCGCCCGGGTTGCCCTGCGCCCCTACAGCGCCGCCCTCGTCGGTGCACGCGGGGACGCGGGCTACGTCTGGGTATCGGGCCACCTGTTCGACACCGAGATCGCGCTGAACAACGCCGCCGAGCACGCTGCGGGACACCCGATCCCGGCGCGGGCCCAGCGCGACGGGGACGCGCAGCCGCGCTTCATCGGCACCTCCGAGGTGGCCCGGCGCTTCGGCGTCCGGCAGACCACCATCAGCAACTGGGTCCGGCGCTACCCGCACACCCACCCGGCGCTCCCCACCCCCGCGCCCCACGCCTACAACCTCCGCAACGGGACGCCGACCCCGCTGTGGATCGAAGGCGACTGGACGGCCTGGGACGCATGGAAGCAGGCGAAGGACGCCGTCAGCGCCGAGTGGCTCGAACGATTCGCCATCAAGGAACCGGGCGAAAGGGCCGACGCCGAATAGTGAAGTAACCAGCCGATAGCGAATAGGGGAGGTTTCCGCCTCCCCTATTCGCGCTGCCCGGACGAGCGGCGATTATCACTCGATTCGGCGTACTATTCGCCGGTTCTGCGCTGGCATTCGTATATACGAGCCTCCTATGGTCGACCCACCCAAAACGAAAGGCAAAAACATGTTCCACATGACCACCTTCGAAATTGTCGACACCATTACGAACCCGATGATCGATGACCCGCGCGACGTGTTTCTCTCGGCCGCCGTCATCATCGAAACCATCAGCGCCCGGGTCGGCACCCACCTCGACCGGGTCGCCACGCCCGAGGAGTCCACGGCGATCCACGGCCTCCTCGACCAGGCTTCACACGACCTGCGCCACCTCGGGGGCGGCGGCAAGGCGCTCCCGAGCGGGGCCCTCGACCCCCGCATCGCCGCCATCGAGGCCGCCACCAGCCGCGTCTACATCACCGAGTTCGTGTTCTACGAAATGTACGAGATCACCGAGGCCATCGGCACGGGCCTCCGCCAGCGCCTTGACGGATTCACCGACATGTGGACGGTTGACGAGCGCCGCGCGGTCGGGGAAATGCTTGAGCACGCCGCCATGCGATTCATCGCCTACGCCGAATCCGCATAGCTCATACCTCGTCAAGGGGAGGCCACGTGCCTCCCCTTTTCTATGACCATTTCCCGAGCGGCTCGGATCACTCGGATTCGCTCCTTTCAGGGCTCGTTCTCGTATATACGAACTGGCTATGGTCGAGCCATCCAAGAAAGAAAGGAATGTCAATGCAGTACATCATGCGCGACCTCTTCGAGGAAGCCCTCGCCGAATACGGCGGGGACGTCAAGCTCCACCGCGGGTACTCCGGGCGGGCCATGTTCGGCGAGCAGTGCCTCGCGGTCTACGGGCCGGTCAGCGCGCTCATCGCGTTCAGCCTCTACCTCGGGGCCCACCTGTACCGCCGCGAATGGGAGGCGCTCGCCGAGGTCGTCCGGATCGACCAGCTCGGCATGGGCCACGTCGCGTACTTCCCCGGATGGCAGCTCACCGAGGCCGCGCCGGAAGCCGACGCCTAACCGCATATGAGCGCGGGGGGCCCGCTAGCACCGGGGCCGCCCGCCACGCCAGTGCCGCACGGGGCGAAGCCGTTCAACGACCGCCATCAAGGCTCACAACCTTGACGGAGCGCCCGGCGCGGACGCAACCGAATACAAGGGAGGGGAGACGATCCCGAATCGCCTCCCCTCCGCCGTATGTGCGCCCAGCGGCTCGGATCACTCGAATTACCTCGGCAATTCGCGCTTCTGGGCTCGCATTCGTATATACGAACTCCTTATGGTCGACTCACCCGAACGACCAAAGGGAAAGGCAAGAAATGACCGACAATAGCTTTCACTCCGTCAATCACGAAGACGCCATCAAGCTGGTTCGCGCCGCCATCGAACGCGTGACCGACCCGAGCGCCTGCGCCCCCGGCGACGCCCTGTACGCCCTGAGCGAGATCCTCGACGCCGTCCGCGACCGCGCCCGTGACTACCAAGAACACCTCACCGACGTCGACGGCAGCGCGGCGGGCGACCGCATCATCGCCCACCTCGCCATTGCGCAAATGACCTTTGAAGTAGCCGCCAACTAAGCGCACGCAATGGTGAAAGAGGGGAGGCGAAGCGTATCGCCTCCCCTCTTTCATGCCCTGATTCCGAGCGGGACGGATCACTCGGAATCTCGCCTTTCAGGGCTCGTATTCGTATATACGACCTGGCTATGGTCGAGCCACCCGATAAACGAAAGGAACACGAATGCCGACGATCAACCGCGAGATTCTCGAAGACGCAGAGGAAGGCTCCGGAGTGGCGATCACCTACCACGAGGAGTATCTGGTGCCGGTCACGCACGACCGCACCTGCCTGGCCTTCTCCGGCGGCCTGACCGACCTGCTCCGCTTCGCCTACCACCTCGGCCGCTTCACCAGCGCCGACGAGACCGAGGACCTCGTCAAGAGCCTCCGCATCACCAAATACGGCTACCACCACATCGCCTTCGCGCCGGGCTGGACGTTCACCGAGGACGCCTAGCGACACGAAACGGGCGGCCCCGCTAGCACCGGGGCCGCCCGCCACATCAGCCCCGCCCTGGGGCGAAGCCGTTCAACCACAACGAGATTACCAGGAGCAACACACCATGATCACCATCCGAGCCCGCATCCTCCCGATCCGCAAGCGCGACACCGCCGCCCCGAGTCTCGCGGTCGAAGCCCACGACCCCGCGTGCGCGCACGCCGCGTGGCCCTACCTCGGCGAGCCGGTCGCGGTCGAAGAGGCCGAACTCGCCGACTTCCTCTACCACCTGGGCGAAGCCGAACGCGGCGAGTGGGAGGCCGAGGAGGTCTTCACCCACTACTGCCCCTGCCTCACCCCGCGCCTGCCCTAACCGCACCCCACGGGGCGGGCCCCAGGGCCCGCCCCACCACCCCGAAGCATTGAAGGAGAAGCATGTCCGACAGCGTGTACATCTACGACGCCCTCCACGTGACGCCCCCGATCTCCGAATCCGAAATCGCGCCCCTCATCGAAGAGGGGACCTACCTCCGGGTCGAAAACAACGACCCCCGAGGCGCACCCGGCTACCTCGCCAGAAGGCGCGACGCGGTCATGGGCGTCTTCGTCTGCGACTACGCTGCCGAGGACGGCACCACCACCCGCGCCGCCACCTCCATCGACGTCGACCGCCAGATCGAGTTCACCGAGGAGGACCGGCCCATCGATGTCGTCATCGCCGAAATCGCCCAGATCATGGACGACTTCCGCACCGCCCCGGACGGCTTGCTCCGCCTCTTCGACAACGTCCTTGGCTACGAGGCCAACACCTACCTCGGCTCCGGTGTCTACGACACCACCGAGTCGGTGATCGTGATTCGGGAGGGGAAGCCGGTCGGCCTCCCCGAGAAGGAATGGCGCGCATCGCGGCCATGACCGCACGGGCGCGCTGGCCCCACCCGCCAGCGCGCCCGCGCGCGGCCAACTGAACGTCTCTTAGGGAGTGGTGGAGACAACTCGCCTTCTGCGCCTTACAAACTCGTTTTCGTATATACGAACACCTATGGTCGACCAGGTAAGCGACAACGAAAACCATTGTGAGAGAAGGAAGATCATGAACTACAGCAACGCCCTGGAAAACCTGGTCGGCGCCACCGCCATCGCCGCCGAGGCGGCCGAAACCGGGCCCGAAGCCGAGCGCGACCTCGCGGCCGAGGCCATGCAGTACTTCCGCCTCCTCGACTTCGTGAGCAACCGGATGAGCGAGGCGTTCGGGGAAAACGCGGGCCACCCCGAGGACAGCCTTGTCGCCTACCGGTGGCAGGAGGCGCGGGGCCGCCTCAACAGCGCCGCCTACGACGTCGAACGGTTCGCCTACGCCATCGCCAAAGCCCAGAAGTAGCCCACCCGGCCGGGCCCGCACGGGCCCGGCCACCCTCCACGATCGAACTAAGGACGCCACCATGATCGACCTCAGCGACGTGACCGCCGCCGTCTACGACACCCGACAGTCCCTGCGCGCCAACGTGTACGCCGTCCAGCCTCGAGACCACGACCAGCGCGCCAACCTGCTCGCCGGAATCTTGGAGCACCTCGCCGCCGCCGCACCCGACCTCCTGGGCCGCAACCACGAGACCGAGGCCCTCCTGGAACGCCTCGAAGCGACCGCGCGCGACGCACGCGACTACGCCGACACCGTCGACTGCTACCGCACTGAACCCGCCGACCCCCAAGACCTCTACGACTACCCGTACTAGCCACCCGCGGCCGGGACACCGAGCCCCGGCCGCACCAACCGAAAGGCGACCCCATGACCACCACCCCCACCCGCGAACCCGGCAACGCACCGGCCACCATCGTCACCGCCTTTTACGAGGAAGACGACGCCCGCATCGAGGCCGTCCTCACCGAATGCGGCTACGAAGTCCGCCACATCCGCTACGCCGTCGAAATCTGGGACCTCCCGACCCGCCCCGCCGGGCACCTCTTCGCCAACCCCGCCGGCGACGCGCGCCTCCTGGAACTGCACGGCACCTCGATCTGGCTCGACGATGTCCACGAGGCCGTCCGGAAGCGCCTGCGACGCCGCCAGTTCCCCGGCCCGGTCATTCCCGGTTCTGAGTTGAGCGCCGAATTCCGGGCAGTCCTGCGCGAGGCCATCGCCGAAGCCTCCCCGGAACGCTAAGGCGAACCCTTCGCCCGGCCCCGCCGCGCTGAATTGGCGGCGGGGCCGGAGTGTGTCGCGTAACTGGAACCCTGGCCGCCTGACCCTCGCATTCGTATATACGACGGCCCTATGGTCGACCAGCCAAAGAGGACTAAAACGAAGGAGCGAACCCGCAATGACCGAGCACACCGCAGGGTCCCGAATCACCGTGACCCTGGTACCCCAGCCCGATGAGGTGCTCAATCTCCCCGGCGTCGTCGTACGAGCAGGCGAAGACCACCTCGTTGTCGCAGTATTGAACTTCGAGGGTGCGCTGCAGTTCGGCCACTTCGGCCCTGACGACATCACCGACCAACAGGCCAGCGCATCGGGCCTGGAACATGACCGCATCCAGCGACTGCTTCGCGTGGCGCGCATCAAACAAGGCAGCATCGATGCCGCACTCGCCGACGCCTACGAGCACGGGGAGGTGATCGGCGCCTAGTGCCAACCCACGAGCCCGGCCCCGCCACGCGGGGTCGGGCGCACCTCGCTGGCCGAAACCGCCCCCGCCGCCTACACTCTGGAATCTCCACAACCGAATAGTCACCTGGAGTGCCATGAGCGCCAACCAGACCGCGGCCCTCGACGCCCTCACCGAGCCGACCCGCGAAACCGCAGGCGGCAGGACCGTCACCATCCCGCCCCTCCTCGCCCAGCTCCGCGGCGCCGTCGCCAACTCCGGCGAGCGCACCGAAGGCGTCCGCCGCGTCCCCTCCTCCACACCCCCGCTCGACGTCGGCGCCCTCGACCTGTGGCAGGAAATCGCCGAGGCCGCCCTCGACTGGGCCGCCTCCTGCGACATCGACCCCGGCCCCGTCCACCACGAGAACGACCCGCGGCCCCTGCCGGCCCGGCTCCTGCGCCGCACCGCCGCGGCCCTCACCGCCCGAGGGGACGCCCGCCGCCTCCAGCGTCTCGCAGCCGATGCCGAGCGGTGGGCCGCGCGTGTCACCGAACTGCTCGCCCCGCCGCTCCTGCGCCGCCGCCGCATCTGGGGTGCCGAGTGCCCGCACTGCAAGACCCAGGCCGTCACCGAGTACGACCGCGACGGCCAGCGCGTGCGCGTCCCCGCCATCACCGCCGCCCGCGACAAAGCGCGGCCCCTCCTGTGGCTCTCATGCACCAACTGCGGGTGGATGCGGGGCCTGCCCACCACCGAACCCGAACACGAGGAACCCGAGGCCGCCGCCACTCCCGCGCTGGCCGCCGCCTGACCCCAAGGGCCGCAACCCGAAACGTGGAATGCGTCACTCGCACTGGCATTTAGTACACGTGTATGGATATGTTCTTCTGGCTCGCCACCCGTGTGCCCACATCCCGGTCGGCGAGCGTTCTGCTTCCCTCCCCCCAAAGACCGCTCGACCGCCGGTGCGCCGCGCCGACGCCATCGGGGGAGGGCCCGCGCGCGAACCCACCGCGCCGGCGGTCGAGCACCCCTGCCTCCCCCGGCCAAGTCCTGACCCCGACGCCGAGGGAACCCCTATGCCCACCGAGCCCCGCAAACACAAGATCGACCTGCACGGCATCTACCCCTACTCGATCCTGCGCACCGACCGCGGCCCCTGGCAGGAAAGGCGCCGCTACTGGGACGACCTCGGCCTGACCCGCGACGCCGGGCGCGCT
Organism: Glycomyces sp. NPDC050141; assembly: GCF_055586545.1. NCBI lineage: Bacteria > Bacillati > Actinomycetota > Actinomycetes > Glycomycetales > Glycomycetaceae > Glycomyces > Glycomyces sp. NPDC050141. The sequence goes on from NZ_JBVJHZ010000005.1 coordinate 42,578, forward strand.
GGCCGCGAGGAAGTCGAGACCTTCGACCCCCGGTCCCTCTGGGCGCGCGAGGTGTTCAACAAACCAGGCTTGGGCACGCTGTCCACGTTCGACCCGGTCCTCGCCGAACTCGCCTACACCTGGTACTGCCCCGAAGGCGGCCGCGTCCTCGACCCGTACGCGGGCGGGCCCCCGCGCGGTCTCGTCGCCGGAAACCTCGGCTACCGCTACACCGGCATCGACCTCTCCGAGTCCCAGATCGAAGCCGACCTCACCGCCACGGCCGACTGGTCGACCGCCGGACTCCTTGCCGCACAGCCGGAGTGGTACTGCGGGGACGCCGCCGAGACCCTCGCCGAACTCCCCGAGGCCGAATACGACTACGTCTTCACCTGCCCCCCGTACTTCAATCTCGAGAAGTACACCGACGACCCGAAAGACATCTCGAACATGTCCTGGGGCGACTTCGTCGCCGCCTACCGCGAGACCATCGCGCTGGCGGTCGAGCGCCTGCGGCCCAACCGGTTCGCGACCTTCGTCGTCGGCGACCTGCGCGACTCGGCCGGACGCCTTCGAGCGCTTCCCGAACTCACCGTTGCCGCGTTCGTGGCCGCGGGCGCGGACTACTACAACGACCAGATCCTCATGAACGTGCTCGGGTCGGTCCCGGCGCGCACCCCCAAGCAGTGGAAGGCCAGTCGGAAAGCGGGCAGGCACCACCAGTGGGTGTTGACGTTCGTCAAGGGCGACCCCAAGGCCGCGACCGCCGCGATCGGCAACCCCGATGAACGGTGATTTCACGCCCGACGTGACGCCGATCGAGTTCCTTGGCGGTGTCTGGGTCAAGCGCGAGGACGCCTGGACCTGCGGGGGCGCTTCCGGCGCGAAGTCGCGCGCGATGTTCGCTGCCGCCGAAGGATCGCCGGGCCTGATCTCGGCCGGGGCCCGCATCTCGCCGCAGTTGGAGCGCGCCGCGCTCGTCGCCGCCGCCCTCGGCATCCCCGCCCGGCTCCACACCGGCTGGGGGAACGACACCGACGAGACTCGCACCGCCCTCGCCGCCGGCGCGGAGCTGCTGCGCCATCGGCCCGGCCGCCTCTCGGTCATCAAGGCTCGGTTCCGGACTGATGCCGCCGCCCACCCCGGCTGGTGCGCCATCCCCTTCGGCATGGACCTGCCCGTCTACCGAGACCAGGTCGCCGCCCAAGCCCACGACCTCGAACACCGCGAATTCAGGCGGATCATCGTTCCCGTGGGCTCGGGCTCGACCCTCGCGGCGATCTGCCGCGGCCTCGACGACGCCGACAACCCGATCCCGGTTGTCGGCGTCGTCGTCGGCGCCGAGCCCACAAGCCTGCTCGACACCCGTTACCCATTGTGGCGCAACCGCACCGCACTGGCCCGCGCGCACACCGCATACGAGAAGCCGGTCCGCGCCGACCTCGGCGGACTCGTCCTCGATCCCCATTACGAAGCCAAGTGCCTCCCGCACCTGCGCGAGGGCGACCTGCTGTGGACTGTGGGCCGCCGCGCCAGCGCCGACCCCTGCCCGTACTGCGACCGCCCGCCTGGCTGGGACGCCTGCCCCGTTCACGCGAGCGCCCCCGCCACCTGACCTCCTGCACCGCAATCGAAAGGACGCCGACACCGTGGAGCGGCTCATTCACCAGATCTGGATCGGCCCCGCCAAGCGCCCAGCGTGGACTGAAGCGTGGGCGGGCCTGGAGGGGTGGGAGTACCGGCTCTGGGACGAGGCCGCCATCGACGCCCTCAACTTGCGTCACCGCTGGCTCTACGACTGCTATGTCGCCGAGGGCTGCTGGAACGGCGCGGCGAACATCGCCCGCGTGGAGATCCTCGCCCGCCACGGCGGGGTCTACATCGACGCCGACACCGAACTCGCCGCCGACCCCGCAGCCGCGCCGTTCATGGCCATGGACGGCTGGGTCGTCCACTCCCCGAACCTCGACCCCCACCCGGACGGCCGCCCGAGCAGGCTGACAAACGCGGTCATGGGATTCACCCCCGGCCACCCCTACCTCGGCGCCTACCAGGACGCGCTGGCCGAAGTCTCCGACCTGCATCCCTCGTGGCGTACCACCGGCGGTGAGCTGATGACCACCCTGCACCGCACCCACGCTTACGTCGCGGTCCTCCCCGCCCACACCTGGCTGCCGTTCAACATGCGACGCAAGCAGATCGGCCCGGTCACCTGGGGCATCCACCACTACGGCACCACCAAGGGGCTCTACCAGTGAGCACCGTGGACATGTGGTGGTGGCGGCCCCGCGACGGCCGCACCACCAACTTCGGCGACGAACTCGGCGCGCACATCATCGAGCGCCTCGGGCACACTGTCCGCCGCGTCGACCCCGCCGACGCCGAACTCGTCGCGTGCGGCTCCATCCTCCACCTGGTCACCAACCCCGACACCATCATCTGGGGTTCAGGGATCATGCGCACCAGCCCCGGACGGAACGGACGCCGCGGCGTCACCCCGGGCCGGGTCGCGGCCGTCCGTGGCCGCACCACCGCCGCGCACCTCGGCCTCGGCCCCGACGTGCCGCTCGGCGACCCCGGACTCCTCGTGAGCGCCCTGTGGGCCAAGCCGAAACCGAAACACCGGCTCGGCATCGTCCCGCACTACGTCGACACCCGCGCCTGGCCCGAGGCCGACCTCGTCATCGACGTCCGCAACCCGGTCGACGAAGTCATCGCCCAGATCGGCTCATGCGAGGTCATCGCCGCATCCAGCCTCCACGGGCTCATCGTCGCCGAGTCGTACGGCATCCCCAACGTCCGACTGCACCACAGCAGGATCGGCGGCGGTGACACCAAGTACGTCGATTACGCCAGCGCCCTCGACCGCCCGCTCGACCAGATCCAGCACGCCCTCGCGGAGGCACTCCCCATATGACCCGACGGACTGCCGTCCTCATCCCGTGGAAACCAGACGGCTCCCACCGCTCCCGCGCCTGGCGCCACCTCCGCCCGCGCTGGCAGGCCGCCCACCCCGACTGGGAAGTCCTTGAGGGCCTTCACGAAGCTGAGCCCTGGGTGAAGGCCGAAGCCGTGGCCGCCGCGCTCGCGCGGACTGACGCTGAGGTCCTCGTCGTCGCCGACGCCGACGTGTGGTGCGAGGGCACCGCCCGCGCTGTCGAAGCCGTGCGGTCCGGCGATGCCCGCTGGGCCATCCCGCACCGCCGAGTCCACCGCCTCGGCCCCCTACCGACCCGGCGGCTCCTCGCCGGACGCCTCGCCTGGGACGACATCGCGACCGCTTCCCTTGCCCAGAGGCCGTACACCGGGATGGTCGGCGGCGGACTCTTCGTCATCGACCGCGCCCTCTACGAGGCCGCCCCGTTCGACCCCCGTTTCCGGGGGTGGGGTGGCGAAGACTCCGCAGCCGGCATCGCCTGGACCGCGCTCGCCGGAACGCCATGGCGGGGAACCGATCCGCTCTGGCACCTCTGGCACCCGCCCCAGCAGCGCGCCACCCGCGGCATGGGCTCGACCGCGTCCCTCCAGCTCCTGGGCCGCTACAAACTCAAGCGCGGCAACGCGGACGGCATCAAGGCGATCATCGCCGAGCACCTCCGACGCGATGGCTGACTGGCCCCGACGCGAACACTTTCCTCGGGCCGTCCGGGCGGCGATCCTACGACGCGACCGTATCTGCCGCATCTGCGGCCAGCGCCCGGCGACTATCGCCGACCATCGCACCCCCGTTGCCGAAGGCGGCCGACACGACCTCGAGAACGGCCAAGGCGTCTGCGAGCCCTGCCACGACGCCAAGACCGCGAGCGAAGTGCGACGCGGGTATACGCGGTGGAACCAAAAGCATCGGCCCCGTCAGGGCCGTGAGCCTGAGGCACACCCCGGCCTCAGCGAGGACTAAGCAGCGCTGACCACTTCTCGCGCAACCATGAGGGCCCACGATCGAGTAGTGCATCCCCGATGACTTCCACAGTCAGGTCGAGGTCCCCTACTCCAGGCCACTCAACGAACCAGCCCGCGTTCATCAGCGCCTCGGCGTACCGATCAAGAGCGCCTTCGAGACGCTGCTCCTCGTCTGTGCAGGTGACCTGGTAGCACTCAAGATATGCGTCGCATCGCGTAGGGCCGACCGTGACCCGGTAGCCGCCGAAACCGTGGAAGCTCTTGTGCTCACCAGCGCGGGTGAGTGTTTCGCCGATGAGCTCGGGGATCAAGGCGCGGCGGGTGGAAGTCCTGCACTCTACCTGTGCGAGGCCGTCATAGGTGTCGTTGCTCATGAACAGCACTGTGCCACAACCCATGCTTAATGCCCTGATTTCGTGCACGCGCGGCGAGTCAAACTCTTGCGGAGATCCCAGGGGGAGGACCCCCAGGGGCCTGGCAGCGCGACGGGTAGGTGCTGCGGTCCGCCCTCCGTACGAGTCTGGGGTCTCATCTCAATCGATCTGGGGCAAGTAAGTCTGCCCCAGAAGCCAGGCTGCTGTTGCCCAAATCGGGTTTGAACTTCCGCTGACGGCCGAGATATCTGAATCTGAACAAGAAACATAGAATTCAGGTTCAGTCCTGAATCCCTCTGTGATCTCGTATGATTCTTCGTTGTAGCCGCAAGTCAAGGCGATAAAATTGTCACGGTACTCGATCCGAACATGCCATTCATACCCATATTCGTGACTCGCGATATTCATCTGTGAACCTTGATACTCGAAATCAAGATTGTATGTCTCGGCCCAGCCGTCTAGTTGACGAATTTCCGGAATGAACGAGAGCGCGTGAGTAAAGAGCTCATGCGCCTCATCCGGGTCTTCGCAGTATCGAAATGGACGCGACGCTTGGCTCTCGCCAACAACGCGAAACTCCGAAATTTTTCCATCTGCGAATGAGAACTCGCATGTCGCATCCACCAAGAAGTCGGACCACTCAACCGTTGACATGGATTCAAGATCGTCTGCCGTATCCGCCAGTCCTCCAGTTGCCTGGATATTTCCTAGCAAGGAAATGTCCGCAATAACTAGAGGCGGCCTAGGACTACTTGTCTTACGGTCCCCAGGGCGTCCGCGACTTGGGATCGATGCTAGTCTCACGTTTCGCATTGCCGCAAGCGCGGTCCATTCGGTGAACCTTGCTCCGTAGACATAGATGTCAGCAAGGTGATCCCATTCAAGTGCTACGACTGCTGGCAAGTTCGAGATATTTCCGATGTCAATTGAGCCTTCTCTATAGCCAATAAACTGGGAGTCGGCGACGGGCCAATTAAGGCCACGGAAATACTCAAGGATTTGCGCCCTCTTATCACTTGCGTCACCGCTAGACTTGTAGAATTTCTTGGGGATGTCGCGAACGCTCATGCAGGTGGGTGAGGCAAGTTTCCATTCCTCGAATGCGGAATAAACGTCTTTGTCGGCACCAATGAATACGAGAGATTTAGCAGGATCATTTACAAGCCTTATCACGCTTCGAAGCCAAGCCGAATCGCTAGCTCCGGTCTTGATATTGCTCTTGGTGCTCCCAGGCGCGCGCTGTAGCACTTGGTCCTTAATTGCTTCGACTGCGGACTCAAAGTCCAGCGCGATTACCTTTATCGTGTCAATCGATCGAAGATGTTCCAGAAAAGAAGTTTGCACGGCAGCAGAGTTGCCGGGGGGGATTGACCAGCTCGCATCTTGCGCCAAGTGCGCACGTTCGAGTCTCTTGAAATTCGCTCCCTGGCCGGCAAAGGTTGCCCAAACTCGACTTATGTGCTCGGCCCATTCCCATGCAACAGGCTCGGGCACCCATGTTTCAATGCTCCCTTCCGCCAAGTTCTGGGAAATTCTGATCAATTGGGAAAGATCTGGATTCCCTCCTCCAAAAGCGTTTGTGTCGAACACAACCGCTTCAACGGCAGCGGTGTCTATGTCTTCCAAGTTGATCGAATTCCTCTCGTAACCGGGCCCAGGCAAGGGTGGAACCGCGCTGCCGCGAGCCCTAGGCAATCACTAGGAAGGTTTCACCGTATCAGTACGGAACTCCTGTGAGTGACGGCGTTCTCAAAGCCGTGTGAGGGAGCTAGGTCTGTCGAAAGGCCATTCAGGATCCATCTAGGGGGCATGCAGTTTGGCTGGTCGTGGTCCTCAGCCCAAGAACCTGGCACAGCGGCGACGTCGGAACACCGACGCTGTTGAGCCAATCATCCTAGAGGCAGAAGGTGACCTTCGAGGTCCTCCGCTCCCAGAGGAGGTGCTGCCCGAAGGGGAGGATTGGCACCCGGTCACGGTCGCGTGGTGGGAGCACTGGCGTCGGTCGCCGATGGCGCAGACATTCCTCGACACGGACTGGGCGTTCCTGCTCGACACCGCGCTTCTGCACCACCGGCTCTGGGAGACCGGGAAGGGCGACGCCGCCGAGATCCGGCTCCGCGCCGCGAAGTTCGGCGCCACCTTGGAGGATCGCCAGCGGTTGCGCATGACCGTGCAGATACCGGGTGAAGCCGAAGGCGCTGCGCCCCAGGGGCTCGCGGTCGTGACCGATCTCGACGCGCGCCGTCGCCGGCTGCTGGAGTAGCCGGTGCCGCGCACTCTAGTGCGCGCGCCCGCGCACGACCGGTCCCGCTCGCTCGGCTGGCTGGCCGTCGCTTGGATCGAGCATTTCGTCCGCCACGGCCCCGGCGACGTCCAAGGTGAGCCCGTCCGCCACGGCGACGAGTTCACGGGGTTCATCGTCGATGCCTACGGCCTCGATGAGCGCGGGCGCCGCCTCTACGACTCGGCGTTCCTCTCCCGCCCCAAGGGCTGCGACAAGTCCGGCCTCGCGGCCAGGCTCGCGCTATTCGAGGCCCTCGGCCCGGCCAGGTTCGACGGCTTCGCTGAGGGCGGCGAGGTCTACACCGACCCCTGGGGACTCGGGTTCGCGTACACCTATCAACCCGGCGAGCCGATGGGCCGCCCCGTCTCGGTTCCCGTCATCCGGATCATGGCGACCGAAGAGTCGCAGGCGGGGAACACTTACGACTCCGTCCACTTCAACCTCACCGACGAGTCCTGCCCCCTCGCCCACATCCCCAGCCTCGACGCCGGACTCACCCGCGTCAACCTACCCGGCGGCGGCCAGATCATCCCCTCCACCGCCTCCTCCGCATCGAAAGACGGCGGCCGCGAGACGTTCGTCGTCTTCGACGAGACGCACCTCTACAACCAGCCCGAGCTGCGCGGCATGTACCGCACGGTCACCCGGAACTTGAGGAAGCGAAAAAAGGTCGCCGAGACCTGGTACATCGAGACCACGACGATGTACGCCGCCGGCGAGGAGTCGGTCGCCGAGCAGACCTACGCGCTGGCCGAACTGATCCAATCCGGCCGGTCCCGGCGCGCGCGGCTGCTGTACGACCACCGATGGGGCGACTGCGAAGACCTCTCCGACGAGGAAGCCCTCCGCAAAGGGATCGCCGAAGCCTTCGGGGATGCCCTCGCGTGGAACGACCTTGACGCGCTCGTGGACGAGTTCTACGACATCCGTGCCGACCCCGCCGACAGCCGCCGCTACTTCCTCAACGTCAGGGAAAGCGCCGGCGACGCGTATTTGCGCCACCACGAGTGGGCCGGACGCGCCGACCCCGACCGCACATTGCTGCCGGGCGAGGCGATCACGCTCGGGTTCGACGGCTCCCGCGGCCGCCGCGGCGGGCGCCGCGCGAAACCGGATGCGACCGCCCTCGTGGCCTGCACGATGGACGGCCACCTCGTCGCGCTCGGCGTCTGGGAGGCCCCGGACGGCCCCAGCCAGGAGCAGTGGACGCCGCCGCTTCCGGAGATCGAGGCGGCCGTGTCCGACGCGTTCCGCCGCTACAGGGTCGTCGCGTTCTACGCCGACCCGGCCCGCGACTGGCGCTCCTACGTCAACAACTGGGAAGCCAAGTGGGGCAGAAAGCTCAAGGTCCGCGTCCGCGCCGACCACCCCATCGAATGGTGGATGACCGGCGGCCGGGCGCTCCTGGTCGAGCGCGCCGTGGAGGCGTTCGCCGCGGCCGTGCGCAACGGCGACCTCACCCATGATGCGAGCTTCGCCCTGACCCGGCACGTGCTCAACGCGCGCAGGCGCATCCGCCACCAGCGGCTGACGGTCGGGAAAGAACACCCGTACTCGCCCAACAAGATCGACGCCGCCGTGGGGGCGATCCTCGCGTGGCAGGCCCGCCTCGACGCGCTCGCCCGCGGCATCGGCACCCGCCGCACCTCTTCCGTCCGCCGCTCCCGCTAGATCCCCGGAGGCCCCGCCTTGCCCGCGACCGACTGGTGGCTCGACCGGCTCGGCCACACCCTCGACCGGCGCCGCCCCGCCCTCGCGCTGCTGCGCCGCTACCTCGACGGCGACGCCCCCTTGCCCGAAGGCGCCGAAGGCTGCCGCGAGTCCTATAAGGAATTCCAGCGGAAAAGCCGCTCGAACTGGGCCGAGCTGGTCGTGGAGGCCGTCGCCGAGCGGATGATCGTCTCCGGCTGGCGGGTCGGTGACTCGAACGAGGACGACGACGCCGCCAGATCGGTCTGGAAGCGGAACCGCTTGGGCACGTGGGCGGCCGATGTCCACCGGGACATGATCGGCCTCGGCGCCGGGTACGTGTGCGTCCAGCGCGACGCCCGAGACACGGGCCGCGCCGACATCACGTACGAGCGGCCCGAGCAGGTGGTGTGCGACCACGACCCGGCCCGCCCCGACCGGGTCCGCGCTGGCCTCAAGGTCTACCGCGACGATGTCGCCGGGCTCGATGCCGCCTATGTCCATGTCCTGGGTGAGGACGGCCTGGCCTACGTCGAGCGGTTCGAGCGATCCACCCCGGTCAACGGCGACGGCATCGCGCAGCCGATCCAGACCGTCGCCGGGCAGTGGACGCCCGCGCTCGATGTCGAAGGCTTCCGGCTCGGCCCCCAGTCGACCGGCCTGCGGCACGTCCCCCTCGTGCCCTTCGTGAACCGCAGCGGGCGCAGCGAGTTCGGCTCGCACGTCGACCTCATCGACCGCATCAACTGGGGCGTGTTGCAGCGCTTGGTCATCACCGCGATGCAGGCGTATAAGCAAAGGGCGACCAAAGGGGACCTGCCCGAGACCGATGAGGCCGGCAACCTCATCGACTACGCCGAGCTGTTTCGCCCGGGCCCCGGCGCGCTTTGGCACCTGCCGGAGGGCGTGGAGCTGTGGGAGTCGGGTGTCACCGACGTGTCGGGCATCCTCACCGCCTCCCGCGACGATGTCCGCGACCTCGGCGCGCTCACCCGCACCCCCATGAGCATGTTGCTGCCCGACAACACGAACCAGTCCGCCGAAGGCGCCGCCGCGGCCCGCGAGGGCCTGGTCTTCAAGACCGGGGACCGGTTGGAGCGGGCCGGACCGTCGTGGTCGCTGTCGATGGGACTGTCCCTCCAGATCGAGCAGGGACTAGACGAGGTTCCCGAGGTGGACGTGCAGTGGCGCCCGCCCGAGCGCCAGTCCCTAACCGAGCGCCTCGACGCGCTCTCCAAGGCTGGCAGCGACATCCCGTGGCGGACGAAGATGGCCCGCATCATGCAGTTCGACGGCGACGAAATCGACCGGATGGCCATCGAACGCGCCGAAGACCTCCTCACCACCCTCACCGCCCAGCCGCCCGCCCCCGCCCCCGCCCCCGCCCCCGCCCCGGCGCCGGCGCCGGGGCCGGGGCCGCAGAACCCGGCGGGCGCCGATGGCCGTTGATGCCCACACCGTCCGGATCGTCGCCGCCTACCTCGACGCCGACGCGCGCACCCGCACCCAGACCCTCGCCCGCGTCGAACGCGCCTGGGCCGCACTCGACTCCTGGAGGGACGCCGACGCGGAGCGCTTCGTGCGCGCGGTGGTCCCGATCATCCGGGCCGGGGAGCGGCAGGTCGCCAACCTGACCGGCGCCTACCTCGCCCAGTACGCCGCGCACCTGTTCGGCGGCCCGTTCCGCCCCGCCCCGCTCGACCCCGACACGGTCACCGGGTCTGTGCTCCGCGGCGTCGACCCGGCCGAGGTCTACGAGCGGCCTTTCCACACCCTGTGGACGGCGCTGTCCGAAGGGAATCGCGTCGCCGACGCGGTCGACGCCGGGTGGGTGCGGGCGAAGACCCTCGCCGCCACCGACCTCCAGCTCGCCAAAACCCACACGGCCCGGGACGTGCTCGGCCGCGACGACCGCGTCGTCGGCTACCGGCGGGTCCTTTCCGGCCGCGAGGACTGCGGCATCTGCGCCGTTGCCGCCACCCAGCGGTACCGCAAGGCCGACCTCGCCGCGATCCACGGCGGCTGCGACTGCGGCGTCCAACCGATCTACGCGGGCCGAGATCCGGGCCAGGTCATCGACCCCGATGGCCTCGACCGCGTCCACGACTCGATCGCTGAGCGCTTCGGCGCGGACGCCGTCGACGCCACCGCGAGCGCCGCTGCCTACTGGCCGCAGATCGCTGTCCGCGAGCACGGCGAACTCGGCCCCGTCCTGACCCTGAGCGCCCACACCTTCACCAGCGCCGCGGACCTCACCTGACCTGCCCGCCCCGACACGGGACGGACCGACCCCGACACGGGAGACACCACCAATGTCCAAGCCCACCACCCAGAGCGCCCCGACCGCCGGGCCGGAATCCGAGACCGGTACCGCCGTGGCCGACACCGAGCCCGACACGGGCACGGACGCCTCGACCGACACGGACGAGACCGCCGAAGGCGACGACCTGCTCGCGCAGGCGCAGGCCGAGGCCGAGAAGTGGAAGCAGCTCGCGCGCAAGCACGAGACGAACGCGAAGACGAACGCCGCCAAGGCGAAGCAGTTCGACGCGATCGAGGACGCCAACAAGTCCGAGACCCAGAAGCTGACCGAAGCCCGCGACGCCGCCGAGACCGCCGCGGCCGAGGCCGAGGCCGAACTCGCCCGCCACCGCGCCGCCCTCGCCCACGGCCTGTCCGAGGACGACCTCGCCCTCCTCGGCACCGGTACCCCTGAAGAGATCGCCGACCGCGCCGAGCGACTCGCCAAGCGCCTCAAGGGCGCCGAAACCGACAAGGCCCGGCGCACCGACTTCGGCGGCGGCCACCGCGGCTCCGACGTGGGCGGCAAGGGGCAGTGGACGAAGTCCGACCTCACCGGGAAGACCCCGGCCGAGATCGAGTCCGCGCGCCTGGCCGGGCACCTCGACCAGCTCCTGGGCAAAACCCAGTAGGAGAACCCTTTGACGATCGACAATTTCATCCCCGAAATCTGGTCTGCGGCAGTCTTGTCCGCGCTCCAGGACAACGCGGTCATCGCCGCGCTGTGCAACCGCGGCTACGAGGGCGAGGCCCGCCTCGGTAACGCCGTCCGCATCACCGGCGTCATCCCGCCGGAAGTCAAGGACTACAAGGCGGCCGGGCGGACCACCGAGGCCGACGACATCGAGGACGCCGGCGACAAGCTCCTGATCGACCAGGAGAAGTCGTTCGACTTCCACGTCGATGACATCGACAGGACGCAGGCCGCGGGCGGTTTCGGCGACTGGACCACCGCCGCGGGCAAGAGTGTGGCGGCCGACGCCGACTCGTACATCGCCTCCCGCATGGTCGCCGAGGGCACCGACGCGACGGGCCAGGTGACCGTGCACGCCGAGGACGGCGACTCCACGCACGACGTCATCCGCGACATCCGCAAGTTCCTGTCCAAGGCGAAGATCCCCGCCGCCGACCGCATCCTGCTGATGAACGCCGAGTTCGAGGCGCTGCTGCTCGGCTCGGACGCGAAAATCACCAGCGTGGACACCTCCGGCACCCCGGCGGGCCTGCGCGAGGCGATCATCGGCCGATACCTCGGGTTTACCCTCGTCCCCTCGAACCTGCTGCCCGAGGTGGATGTGCCGCAGGCGATCGGGTTCTGGACCCCGGCTGTGGCGTACGTGTCGCAGATCGACACCGTCGAAGGCATGCGCAGCCACAAGAAATTCGCGGATCGCTTGAGGGGCCTGCACGTCTACGGCGCGCGCGTCCTCGGCCTGCCCGGCTACCGCGAAGCCGTCCAGGTCTACACCTACCCCGGCTCGTGAAGCGGTGCCGCGCCTGCCCGACCTGATCGGCCCGGATGACTTGGCCGCGTTCGGGTACGAGGCCGCTGCTGCCGCGAAGGCGGCGGCGGCCTCGGCCCGGGTGCGCCGCCACACCGGCCAGCAGATCACCCCCGACACCTCCACACTCCAGCTCACCGGGGTCGGGCCGTGGCGGCTCCCGCAGCGGCCCGTCCGGTCCGTCCGGTCCCTCACCGACGCCGAGGGGCGCCCGGTCGCATTCGCGCTCAACGGATCGCACCTGAGGGCCGACGCCTGCGGACCGCTCACCGTGGCTTACCACCATGGGTGGTTCGAATTGCCCGACGAGCTCGTGGAACTGGTGTGCTCGATCGCCGCGCGCCTGGCCGCAATTCCCGACGCGATGCTCACCGGCGCCCGCTCCGAGCAGGCCGGCGGCGAATCCGTCACCTGGGGCACCGACGCCTACGGCGGCACCACCGGACTCACCAGCGCAGAAGAGGCTGCGCTCGACAACATTTTTCCGGCCCTACCACGAACGACACACCTCATATTGTTACGCATCGAGGTTGGCAAAAAACGTTTAGCTGGTTTGCATCCCCTTGCGGATTAGCCCGTGGAGTTCCTCGATCGAGATCTCGTACTTTCGCTCACTGACTCTCGTCGGAAGTGTGAACGCTGTACTCCGGATTTTGTCCTCTCCTACCGGAGCGCCGCGAACAAGAAAAGGCCGAGATGACGAATGTTGTCGAGGAATGTAAATCAAAAGAATTTGACGATCGCCTTTTTCGTGGAGTGTAACGTCTAGGTTCTCAACTCGGGGGAATATGAGGCGGTTCAGCACTTCGGTATATCTCTCCACTGCGACATGTCCGAGTTTGCAACCGGAGACGTCGACAATGAGATCTCGACCGTGCGGGTCTCGGCGAGTTGTCGCGCCGATTACTATCATTCCTCCTTCCTCGGAGTTTGCGAAGCTAGCTACATCGAGAGCCATCTCATAATGTTGACGTGGGTTCTCGAGTCCGTATCCCTTTGCCTTTACCTCAAGCCAAGAGGATTCATATTGCCCGACGAGCGACTGTGAGAATCCGGCTTTGGTCAAAGAGTAGGCCCCGTGGAGCGTCTCCGCGCTCAACCTTGGGTAGCAGATCATCATTGCAAGAATCGAATGAACTTGAATAATGTCTGACAATATTGATTCCATGCTTGGCGCCAGAGTGACGGAATAGAACGGGTAGTTTTCGTCGCCACTCCCGTCCTTTCTATATCGGGCACTCCTAATTTGCATGTCATACAGGTTCACTATCGGAGCAACGCGAGAGTGGAAGTCAGGGACCTCCGCCAAATCGCGATGAGAAAACTCAATAAGATATGTGAAATCCCCATCAGGCTCCAAGTCAAAGAATTCGCAGCCAAAGTTCGTCATATCGAGAAGCTCACTGATTAGCCCGTTTCCCGGTATGGAAAACCTATCAAGAACCACGGTGAAGTCAATTGATGGCGAGTCTTCGGGATTATCAGATTGGGCTGCCTTTAGGGCTTGAACGAGGTCCTCTACCTTAACATCGATGATCTGACGAAATTCGGCATCGAATGAGGTCAAACGTCGTCCATTTGGGGCAATCGTGGCCCCCTTGTCGGTTACCAGCGCCCCTCGCGCGCTCTCCCAACGTATTGTCGCCATCTCACGATTCTAAGAGTCAGCCTCAGTCGGCTTTCAGCGGGTGTGGCGCGAGCGTCTTCACTTCTTGTCGCAGCGAAATAACTGGTACACGAGACCGCCAACTAAGAGAAGGCATTTACCGTCATGCCGATCTCATTTAAGACCGAGACCGTGGTAGTCATCCGCCCCGCCTGGCGCACCGAACGCGGCACCTCCGTCCCCGACTGGGACAACGCGAGCGAGCACGACCTCCCCGCATGCCGCCTCCAACCCGCCAGCAGCGAGCGTGTCCTGTTCACCGGCACCGGGCAGGCGCGGGACGCCGCCGTCTCGACCTGGCAGCTCTTCGCCCCCGCCAGCGCTGATCTCGATGTCCGCGACCGCGTCCGCTACCGGGGCGTCGTCTATGCCCTCACCGGCGATCCGCAGCCGTGGCCCTCACCGACCGGCGCGCTCGCCCACGTCGAAGCCGAACTCCGCCGCGTCGAAGGATAGGAGAGAGCCCTTGCCTCGCAATGACATTCCCGTGCGCATCAGTGTCGGGAACATCCACTCCGAGGTCATCGCCTCGCTCGCGCGCTCGGGCGATGTCCGGATCGCGCTGGCGATGTTCCTGCGTGCCTTCGCCGACGAACTGGACGGGGGTGAGAGCGCTGGCGAATCCTCGAGTTCGACTCAACCGCAGCGAAGTCCGCAAGCTCTTGAGGGCTGAGGGCGACTACTCGGGTGTCGCCGAGGATCTGGAGCGGCGCGGCGAAGCGATCGCCGCAGACGCGGGCGAAGGGATGGAAGTCGACGCCGAGACCAGCCGCAACCGCTACCGCGTCTCGGTGCGCACCGCGACTCCCGAGGCCGTCCGCGCCGAGTCCGAGACCCGCGACCTGACGCGGGCGATCGACGCCGGGCGGTCCTGATGCGCGCCGAGGTGATCGTCTTTCCCGACACCGAAGCGCTCCTCGTGGACTACCTGACGGCCGCGCTCGCCGAGCACGGCCGGGCGGATGTGGTTGTGGCGGTGACGATGCCCGCGCCCAGGCCGGAGCGGTGCGTCCTGGTTCCCAGGGTCGGCGGCGCCCGCCGCGGCCTGGTGGTCGACGCCGCCACGATCGGCGTCGAATGCTGGGGGACCGGCGAGACCGACGCGCACGACCTCGCCCAGCTCGTGCGCGGCCTCCTTGCCGCCATCCCTGGCCGCGTCCTGGACGGGACCCCCGTCTACCGCGTCGAAGAACTCGGCGGCCCGACGAATCTCCCTGACCCGGTCTCGGGCCAGGCCCGCTACACCCTCACCGCCGCCGTGCACGTCCGCGGCCGCGCCCTCCCCGCCGCCGGTTCCGGCGGCGCCACCCTGACCACTTTCTGATTGGAGGACTCGATGGCGCTGGATTCATCCGCCGTCCGGGTCGGCATCTCCGGCGCGATCTGTTTCGCGCCGGTCGGCACGCCGGCCCCGCGCAACGCGACCGACCCGCTTCCCGAGGTATGGCGGGATGTCGGCTACCTCTCCGAGGACGGCATCGACGAGGAACGCTCCCGCTCCCTGTCCGAGACGACGGCCTGGCAGAACGCCGACGTAGTCCGCGTATCAGTCACGAGCGCGTCGTTCACCAAGGCATTCACCATGATCGAGACGAACCGCAACAGCTTGGAGTTCTTCTACGGGCGGCCGGTGGCCGCGGACGGGTCAATCGTCATCGACCCCAACGAAATGGGCCCCCGCCGGGCGATCGTCATCGACTACGTCGACGGGGACGCCTTCTGCCGCGAGCACCTGCCCGAAGCGCAGGTGACCGAAGTCGACACGCAGACCGTGAACTCCGCCGACCCGATCGGCTACACCAACACCGTCACCGCCTACCGCAATCGGGCCGCGCGCTACGCCGCGAAGAAGTGGTACTCCACGCTCGCGACCGACCAGAGCGAGCCCGGCGACGGCGAAGGCGAGGCGACCTGATGGCCCGCAACCGAAACCGCAACCGCCAGCGCCAGGCGCCCCCGCCTGCGGGGACGGAGGCTCGCGTCGCCGCCGGGGCCCCGCGCCCGTTCCACTTCACCCACGAGGGGACGCGGTACATGCTGCCGCCCGCCGCGGCGGCCCCCGCGAAGATGGAGGCCGGGGCGCTCATCGACGCCGTCACCGACACCTCAGGCGTCGGCGAGCTGCGCCTGGGCATCGCGATGCTCCACGCCGCCGGCCCCGACCCCGCCGCGCTGAAGGCACTGCGCGCCATGTCGATCGAGGAGTTCGGGCGCGTCATCGGCAAGTGGATGCGCCAGACCGGAGCACACCCGGGGGAATCGCCGGGCTCCTCGACCTGATCGAGGAGCATCCCGGACCCCTCGCCTACGACTTCCGCGTCCGCTTCGGCCTATCGCTCTCGGCCGTGTTCGACGGGCGCCTGTCCTGGCATGAGGCATGGCTGCTGACCGAGCAGCTCCTGGCCGACCCCACCTCGCATCTCGCCGCCGCCCTCGCCGGATGGGACTACCCCGCCACCCGCGAAGCCCTCGCGCTGGCCGACCTGTTCGACCTCACCGTCGCGGTCAACTCCGACAGGCGCAAGCGGGGCCGGGCCGAACGCTATCCCCGCCCGTTCCCTCTCGGCGAGCGCACCAGATCAACCAAACCCAAGGTCAGCCAGGCCGAAGTGCAGGCCGCGCTCGAAGCGCGCGGGCACCCCCGCCGGGCCTGACCACTCCTCTGGACGGAAGGCGCCCGAATGGCCGGTGAGATCGCCGCCGTCTACGTCTCCCTCATCCCCGCATTCCGGGGCGGGGCCGCCGCGATCGCCCGCGAACTGCGCGGCCCGGCCGATGCCGCCGGGCGCGACGCGGGGGAGCGGGCCGGCGAGGGCTTCGGTGACGGCTTTCAAGGCACCGTGCAGAACCTGCTGGGCGCCGGGCTCCTCTTTGGCGGCGCCGCCCTGTTCGCCACCGCGTTCGACCAGGCCCTGACCGGGGCCGACCTGCCCGCCGTCCTCGGCGCTCAGTTCGGACTCGCCGAAGACGTCGCCGCCGAATCCGCGCAGATCGCCGCCGACGTCTACGCCGCCGGGCTCGGCAACTCCCTCGCCGAAGTCGGCACCGCGGTCGGCGAGGTCACGCGCTCGCTCGAAGAGCTCGGCCAGACCGGCGACGTCCAGGCCCTGACCTCCGACGCCGCCGCGCTGGCGAACATGTTCGGCCAGGACGTCACCCAGACCATCGACACCGCGGCGCAACTGGTCCGCACCGGCCTCGCCTCCTCGATGGACGAGGCATTCGACCTCATCGCCGCAGGTTTCCAAGGCGGCGCCGACCGCGGCCAGGACTTCCTTGACACGCTGACCACCTCGGCGGTCAACCTCAAGCAGTTCGGGTTCGACGGCGCCTCGGCGATCGGCATGCTCGTCCAGGGCCTGGAGGCCGGAGCGCCCTCGGCCGACGCCCTCACCGGCGCGCTGGAAGAACTCATCGGCAACGCCGCGGACGGCACTGACACCTTCGAGGCCCTCGGCCTCGGTGGCGCGGCCTTCGCCGCGCAGCTCGCCGGCGGCGGCGAGAAGGCGAAGGCCGCGCTCGACCAGCTCCTTAGCGCGATCAGCGCGATCGAGGACCCCGCCGAGCGCTCAAGGGTCATGGTCGAGCTGTTCGGCGAAGAGGCCACCGCGATGCAGTCGGCTCTGCTGGCCGTCGACCCCTCGACCGCGACCAGCGCGCTCGGCGACTTCACCGGGGCCGCAAGCGACGTCGCCGGGGCGACCGGCGAATCCGCGCGGGCGTCGCTGGCCGAGTTCGGCCGCACCTTCACCACGGGCCTGGCCGAGCACATCACCCCGCTCCTTCCTCAAATCCAGTCGCTTGTGGACAAATTGTTGCCGTTGACGCCGGTCCTGGTCGGCCTGGCGATCGCCATCGGCATCGCCGCGGCCGCGATGGGCCTGTGGCGCGTCGCGGTCATCGCCGCCACGGTCGTAATGGCGATCTGGCGCGCGGCCGTCGTGATCGCCACCATCGTCCAGATCGCCTGGAACATCGCGCTGGCGCTCAACCCCATCGGACTCGTGATCTTGGCGATTGTCCTGCTCATCGCCATCATCGCGGGTCTCATCATCGGCATCGTGGCCCTGGTCAAGAACTGGGACACCGTGGTCGCGGCCCTCGGCCGGGCCTGGCAGTGGATCAAGGACACCACCGAATCGGTCTGGAACGCCATCGTCGGCTTCGTGACCGGGATCGGCGACCGGATCGTCGGATTCGTCCAGGATCACGCCCTGGAGATCCTCGCCGCCTACGGGTGGCTGCAAGCGCTGCCCGGCCGGGTCGCTGCCTGGTTCGGCGAGCTGGCCGCCTCTGCGATCGCCAAGGGCGAGGAGCTGGTCGCCTGGGCCGGTGGCCTGCCCGAGCTGATCCTCGACGGGCTAGGCAACCTGGGCGACCTGCTCGTCAATGCCGGTCGCGATCTGGTCGACGGCCTGCTGGAGGGCCTCGAATCGAGTTACGACTCCGTCCGCGACAGCCTCCAGGGCCTGACCTCGTCCATGACCGATTGGAAGGGCCCGTCCTCGACGGACCGGCGCCTGTTCACGCCCGCCGGCGAGATGGCCATCGACTCGCTCAACATCGGCATGGAACGGCGCATCCCGCGGACCCGCGCGCTCTTGCAGGGGCTCACGAACGACCTGCCCGGCATGGTCGGCGCCGACTTCGACGCCCCGACCGTCCGCCTGGATGCGTCCGACCGCGAGCTCTTGGCCCGCGGCGACGGCGTCATGATCGCGCGCATCCCCATCGACCTTGGCGACGGGATCCGCGAAGTACTCGAGATCGAGCTGGAGCGCCACGACGCGGCCCTCGCCCGCGGCGCCCTCGCCGGCACCGGAAGGGTCCGCTGATGCCGCTCGCACTCACCTACGTGGACGACTTCGCCCGCGTCCGGATCGAAGCGACCGGCCTCATCACCGAATTGGACTGGGAGACCGCGGCCCGGATCTGGCCGACCTGGGCCGCCCTCGCCGACGCCAACCCCACCTGGGGCGCTTTGGCCGACCGGTTCCAGACCGTCACCATCGAGCGGTCGACCGACGCCGGGCGTACCTGGCGGCCCGTCCGCGGCGCCGCCCGCCTACCAGTTGGTGGAGCGGACTCCTTGCGCGTCAACGACTTCGAGTTCGCGCCCGGCACCGAGAACCGGTACCGCGTCACTGACGCGCTTGGCCGTACGCTGGCCGGGGCCGCCATCACCCCCGTGCTCGACCGGGTGTGGCTCAAATGCCCAGTCCTGCCGTTTCTCAACCAGCCGATTGACGTGCTCACCTGGGGCCCCATCGCTCGCGCCAGCAGGGCCGGGGTCTTTGAGGTCCTCGACCGGCCCGAACCGATCATCGTCGCCGCGCCGCGGGCCTCGCGGGCGTGGACCCTGACCGTCGCCACCGACGACCTGCGTCATGACTTCGGCGTCGACGCCGAAGCCCAGGCGGACCGGATCGAGGCCGCGCTCGCGCCCGGCGAGGTGATGCTGCTGCACGTCCCCAGCGATTGGCTGGTCCCCGGCGGGTACGTCCACATCGGCGACATCGAGCGCACCCTGCTGGCCGGGCACGTCCAAGGGCCCCGCACGTTCACGCTCCCGTGCCGGGCCGCCGCCGCCCCCGCCGCGGAACTTCCCGCCGCGCAGATCACCTGGGCCGGTGTCAATCGCACTTGGGCCACCTGGAGCGAAGCCGCCACGGCGGCCCCGACCTGGGACGACCTCGCCGACCGGTTCGGCGCCCCCGAAGACCTGGAACCGGTCCCGTGACCGACGCGGCCTTGCTGGAGGCGATCCTCCGCGGCTCGCACACCGCGCTCATCGAGGCCCGCCTCGTCACCGGCCGCCCCACCGGGCCCAACCCGCCGGGGGAGCGGCTCGACATCATCGACGGCGACGTGCAACTGGACGCGACCGCCAGCGTCCACGGCACCCTACGGCTCACCGTGACCGGCACCGCCGGGCAAGGCGGCCCCTCGCGCTGGCCCGGCCCGCGCGATGAGCGCCTGTCCCCTTGGGGCGGTGAGGTGTTCGTCCGCCGCGGCGTCCGCACGCCCGCGGGCACCTGGTGGTCGCCCTTGGGCTACTACGGGATCGACGCGGTCGAGCAGACCCGCCGCCGCGGCCAGATCGCCCTCACCGGCTCCGACCGCATGGAGACCATTGCCGCCTCCAAGCTCATCGCCCCGCGCCAGTACGGTCCCGAGACCACCCTCGCCGAGGTCTACGCGGACCTCGTCAACGAACTCGTCCCCGGCGCGGTCGTCCGCTTCGACTCCGGTACCGGCGACATCGCACTCGGGCGGGCGATCGTCTGCGAGGAAGACCGGAGCGCGACCCTCGCGAACCTCGCCGCCGCGCACGGCCAGATCCCATGGTGGGACGGCGAAGGCGTCCTGCGCGTCAGGGACATCCCCGCCGACGCCGAACCGGTGTGGACCGTGGACTCGGGCCCGGCCGGCGTCCTGGTCGACGCCCGCCGACGCCTCTCCAAGGACGGCGCGGTCGGCGCCATCGTCGCCCGCGGCGAGACCGCCGGGACCACCTACCCGGTCCAGGCCGTCGCCTACGACCTCGACCCCGCCTCCCCGACCCGGTGGGGCGGGCCGATGGGCATGGTGCCCGCGGTGTTCGAGTCCGCGGCAATCCTCACCCATGCGCAGGCAGCACACGCCGCGCAATCCATGCTCCGCCGCGGACGCGGCACACCCAGGGGGATCGACTTCGGATCGATCGTCCACCCCGGTCTGCGCCCCTGGGACCGCGTCCGCGTCACCGGCGCGGACGGCGGCTTCGAGCTCCACCAGATCGAGCGCCTCACCATCCCCCTCACCGTCACCGCCGCCATGGCCGCGACCACCCGCGACCAGACCGCCCTCACCACCCAGCCGGAGGCCACACCCGCATGACCGCGACCACGCCCCGCTACGACCTGCGCCACCCCGAACGGACCGACCCCGCCCGGGCATGGGTCGCCTTCGCGCAACTGGCCGACGACACCGAGGCCGCCATCGGCGGCGTCGACGACCGACTCACCACCGGCGAGGCCACACTCGGCGCCCTGCGCGACCAGGTCACGGCCGTTCGACGGTCAATGGAGACCAACGTCGTGGCAGTGTCCTTCACCGCCAAGGACAGCCACACCGTCCCCATCCAGTTCGCGCGGCCCTTCCCCGCGCAGCCGGTCGTCTTCACGAACATCCACTCCGGCGCCGGACCCACCGCGAGATGGAGCTCCAGGGCCATCCACGTGACCCCCGAGGGCTTCACCTTGTTCGTCTTCGCGGCCACCGACCGCGACGCCACCTGGAGCGACATCCCCGTCCAATGGACCGCCATCCACCACAACTAGGAGCGGCACATGTCCCGCCCCGCCGCCGACCTCACCCCCCTCCTGCGCACCGACCCCGCCAGCGCGGTCCGCTTCGGACAAGGACGGGTCGTCGCCTGGGATTCAGCCGCGCGCACCAACACCGTCGAATGGCGCGGCGTGCCCCTCCGCGACCTGCCCGTCATCGCCTCCACTACCTCGATGAGCCTGGGCGTCGGCGACCTGGTCGCGCTCCTGGGCTGGGCCCCAGCCCAAGGCCCTGGCACCTGGTGGATTCTCGGCAGAGTCATCCCGCCCGGTACCTCCACCACCCTCACCGGCGCCCTGAGCTTCCGCTCCGACAACGGCATCGACGTCGCCACCTTCGGCGGGGCCCTCACCGCGGACGGCGCCCCCTGGCGGCTCAACTACAGCGACGGGCGACCCGCCGTCCACGCCACCGCAACCCGTGACGGCACCGGCGCGGTCGCCCTCCTCGACCACAACGGCGCACGCATCATCGCCACCGCCCCCGCCCCCGCCGGCGGCCTCGCCCGCCCCACCCTGCCCCTCCACCTCGTCCCCACGCGCGAGGCCGAAACCGCCGAAGGCGGCCCGGCCCTGTGGCCCTCCACCGCCGAGGCTGACCCCGTCCCGCTCCTGACCGGAACCACGCCGATCTGGCAGGGCCGCATCGCCATCAGCGTCCAGACCGCCACCAGCGGCCCCAGCACCACCGCGCGCTGGCGCCTCGACGTCGGCGACACGACCGTCCTGGACAACCAGTCTGGTGCGGGCGAGGCCACCGTCACCGTCCCGGGCTGGGGCACCGGCTTCGACCCCGGCGACAGCGCTGAGGTCACCGTCTACGGCTGGGCCACCGGGCCCGGCCGCATGTGGCTCCAGGCCACCCGCGCCCACACCCTCGGCGACTCCTGAACCGCCCGGGCGCCACCGAACCCCACCCGCACCCCGCGCCCCTCAGCAGGCCCGGCGCTTCCGCGCCGGGCCTGCTCCGTACCCCGCACCACATCCGTGACCACTTTGGAGGGTTTGTGTCCAGTATCGTCTCCCGCTCCGCTTGGGGCGCCCGCAAGGCCACCGCCGTCGACCGCACCACCTGGTCGGCGCGCACCACGTTCGCCGTCCACCACTCGGGCGCCGACCCCGACCAGACCCCGCGTGAAATCCAGGACTTTCACATGAATTCGCGCGGGTGGAGCGACATCGGGTACAACTTCCTCGTCGGCGCGGACGGCACCATCTACGAGGGCCGCGGCTGGCTCGTCGTCGGCGCCCACATCGCCGGGCACAACACGGCATCGGTCGGTGTGTGCGTGATCGGCAACTACGTGAGCCGGTCCGTGCCCGAAGCCGTCAAGGACTCCCTCGCCTGGCTCTACCGCGAAGCGAACCGCCGCGCTGGCAAGTCGCTCCGCGTCCGCACCCACCAGCAGCTCGCCTCCACCGCCTGCCCTGGCGAGCGCCTCCACGACTGGGTCACCGACCACCTCACCGACCACGACGGCGGCAACGGCGGCGGGAAGCCAACCGTGCCCCCGGCCGACACGCCCGCACCCGGCCCCGAAGTGGACTTCCCCCTGCCGAGCGGCTACTACTTCGGGCCCGCCGGCGGCGGGCCCGAGTCCGTGTCCGGGCACTACGGACGCCGTTTCAACAGCCGCAAGGACTACGAGTGGCTCCAGGAATGGACCGAGCAGCTCGAACACCGCGGCTGGTCCATCGGCCGCGGAAAGGCCCACCTCACCATCTACGGCAACGACGGCCGATACGGCGGCGAGTACCGCGACCTGATCCGCGCGTTCCAGGCCGATCAGGGCCTCCGCGTCGACGGGCTCCTCGGCCCCCAGACGTGGGCCGCGGCCTACCGCAACCCCGTCACCGGCTGACCCGGCCCCCGCCCGAAGACCCCTCAACCACACCCACCCCACGGGGCCGACGCCCCAGATAGGAAGTGCCACATGGCAACCGCCGCCCTCCCTCCCATCCAGCCCGGCACCGCCCAGAAGGTCCGCGCCTGGATCTACCGCATCGCCACCGCCGCACTCCTCGTCGCCTCCGTCTACGAGGTCAGTGGCGAGCTGTGGACCGAGCTGGCCGCGACCGTGCCCGGCGTCGTCACCTCCGCAATCGCCGCCCTCAACACCCCCACCCGCTCCCGCATCAACTAGTCGACGGCCCCACCAGGGCACTTGCACCCGCGCCCGACCACCCTTCGGGGGTGGTCGGGCGCGTTTGATCTATTGGCGCCGTTAATAACCCGATAGGCCAAGGTCGGCAAACCTCAGAGCCCCCGGAATGAGGCCGAAGCCGTACAGTGGACCGATGGACGAGAATGGGACTCCCGGGGAGGAGCCCGAGCGACTGCCAGCGAAATTGGAGCCGTGGGCACGGTTCACTTCGATGGGCCTCGGTGTCGCGCTCGCCTTCGTTGGCGGCTGGGCAGTGTTGACCGATTCGGGAAATCAGGCCGGCACCCTGGGGGTCTTCCTCATGGGCCTCGTGCTCCTCGTTATGGGACTTCAGAACACCCCTCTGACCGGCATCACCGCAGGAGGCGGTGCGAGCTTTGCCGCCACCCAGCAACAAGTACGGCGAACGAAAGAGCTTGCGACCGAAAAACTTGACGAGGGCGAACCCGACGAGGCGAAAACGGTCATTGACACTGCGAACGCCCTGAACCCGGAGATCGCCAGACGCCCCATAATCCGATCGCTCCATTATGAGGCCAAAGTCGGCCTAGCCCTGCACGCCATCAGTCCGGAAGGCGTCCGATATTTCGAACTGCGCCAAGCCCCGGCCGACTACATGGTCCGCACTCCATCCGGCCGCTCCCTCGCAGTCGAAGCCAAGTTCGGACGAGTTACTCGCCTCAGCGATCTTAGGCGGCTGGTAGGAAGTGTGCGGCGCGCCCGAACCCCGGACGGCGGCATGTTCGCGGGCCTGCTCCTGGTCACCAATCTGCCAGTAAGAGGCCTCATGCCTCAATTCCTATCGAAGACGCTCGGCCTCCCCGTACAGATCGCCGTTTGGGATGGCGAGAGCAACACCACGCCCCTGGCAAAGAGCCTTGAACTGCTGATCGCGGAGACCGACGAGTCTTCCAACTGAGCCCGCCGGCACCGCCCAGAAAGTCCGCGCCTGGATCTACCGCATCGCCACCGCCGCACTCTTCGTCGCCTCCGAACCGCCCGGCCACCTCACTGCGGTGGCCGGGCGTTTTCGCTTTTCCACACTTGACCGCTACGGGCGCTTGACCTTCCATTCCCGGTAGATGCCTCGCCCGTCAGGTTGGGTCAGGATCTCCTCGGCGTTCGCGAGCGCCCGATCCGGCGCCGCAAATGCGCTGAGCCGCCGCGGGGCGGTCGCGTCGCTCGTCTCCACGACCCACACCTCCAGGCGACGCACACGCACCGACCCCTGGGTGAACATGCCGGTCTCGACCGCGTGCGCCTCGAACATCGGAGCGTCGGCCCAGTCGCTGATCTGGTCGAGATGCAGGCGGTAGCGGCAAGGTCGGGAGTCCACACCGCGAGTATCGCACATGTGTACGATAAAATCACGGGGGACGGCCGGTCCCATCCTCCCTGACGGGGCCGGCCGCTGACCCATACCTCTTCGAATAGCCTCGCTCCGCGTCTCGCGCTTCGGATCGGAGTGGCTGGGGATAGCAGCGCAGGGGAAGAGCGGAACGGGGCCTGGTGCGCGGTATCGCGCACCAGGCCCCGCCTTTGCCGTCTCAGGCGCTGGCCTCGGCCGGGATGAGATCCGCCTCGGAGTCCTCCGCCGACGTGCTCGCGTTCGCGGCGAGCTCGTCCTGAACTTGCTGGCGGTAGCGGGTCGCAGTGCGCGGCTCACGGTCGATTCGCTGTGCGATCTCCGCGTCGCTCATGTCGGGGTCCTCCTGAAGGAGTTTGCGGACCTGGGTTCGCAACTCCTCGGCGGAAAGACGCGGCCGCCGCTCGCGCGCTTCGTCGGGCTCGTGCTCGGTGGGTTCGTCGCTAACCGTGGTGTCGAGAGGGGCGGCGTCCTCGATCGCGACCCAGAACAGGCCCTCGGGGAGGAATGGCGCGGGCTCGTCCTCGGTGTCGTTCGCCGACAACATGGCGGCCAACGCGTGGGCCTCGGCTGGCATCTCGGTTTCCATCTGCGCCACCAGGGCCTCGATGGCGTCGGCCGCGGCCGCCTGCCGTAGGACCGCCACGGCCGTCTCGGCGACGGTGCGGCGACTGGACCGGATGAGGACCTCCACGGTCAACAACAGGGCGAGGCTCGGGAACGCCGACACGATGCGCGAGAGGAGGTCCGGGGCGGCCACCAGGACGTTGGCGGCCAAGGAGAACGCGACGCCGGCGGCGAAGGTTGCCCAGGCGATGCCGCGCTCGGTCCGGCCGTCGGTGAGGGCGAGGCTGCCGACGAGGATCATCCCGTCAACGGCCAGGGGGAGGGTCGCGGCGATGTGCTCGGGCTGGCCGTGCGCGGCCGCGAGGGTGTGGATGTGGTCGTAGGAGGCCATCGCTGCCACGGCCGCGACGGGCGCGGTGGCGGCGATCAGGACCGCCCGGCGGGGGATTGCGAAGTTCATGTCGTTCTCTCCAAGTTTGGACGCTTGAGTGTCCAGGACCGTAGCTGGAGAGGACGGGCCGTGTATATACGAGAGGGACCCTCAGTAGGCCAGCTAACTGGAGCGCCCGAAGACGTTGGCCCCCAAGCAGATCGAGGCGGACAGCGCCCCGCACTGAGGCTGGCGAGAGGACACGACGACAGGCTGCTGAACTGCTACCGTTGACAACGGTTCTCAAGTTTGGACGCGAAAGAACCGAGAGGCCCGGGACCGCGCGAGCGGTGCCGGGCCTCTGTCGTCTCGTCTCGGAAGCGTCGTCGGCGAGGTACGGCTACCGCTCGTCTGTCGCCGCCGAGGCAGCCTCGTCCGCCCAGGTCTCCAGATCGAACTCGCCGTCGCGGACGCCTTCAACGAACGCCTGCCACTCAGCCGGGGTATAGATGAGGATGTCGCCCTCGGGGTCCTCAGCCATCCGCAGAGCAACCAGGCCGTTGTCGCCATAGCCGACTTCCAGGGCAGCCAGCGTGCCGTCCTCGTGTTTCGTGCGTTCCCAACGGGCCGTGGTGGTGTCAAACTCGCCCTTCAGCGGGTGCTCACGCTTCGTCATGATGACTCCGTGCTGGTCAACCTGGAAAAAGACAAGGACGCGCCCCCCTGCACGGAGAGCGCGCCTCGAAGCTTTCTAGGGGCGGCTAGACGATCTCGCCGGACTTGATGCCAGCGAGCAGACTGTTGAGGTCAGTGGTTGTTACGACGAAGTGCGCGTAGGTGTCTTCCGCTTCGACCGGAGATTTGGTGTCGCCGATCGCGACCGCACCGCCCTGCACATCGACCCCAACGCAGTTGCCGTTGCCGGTGCCATCGCTTCTGCTGCTCTTGCGGAAGCGCGCTCGCGGCCAGCGGACATTGCTACCATTGAGGCTCATTTGTCCAATTCCTTCAACATAGTTTCCAACTGTTCCAGGGTGTGGCTCTCGTCAAGCACGCCCTCGTTCCAGAGTTCTTCATAGATCCCTGGAAACGAGTCTATGTCAGGAGCTTCGGCGACCATCCCGCTGATGGGCGTCTCGACGTGCATCAACATCGGCCAAGGGCTGGGCATATCCAGAATCGTGAACCCGGTCATGATCCCCATGGGGTTATGGCGGGCCCAACGAAGCGGAGCGATCCGAAGGCGCACGTTCGGATATTGAGCGACCTTCAGTAGGTGCTTGAACTGAGCTCGGTAGGCGGCATCACTGATCCCGTCGATGCGCTGGTGGAGCACGGCCTCATGGATCAAGAACCGGACCTCTGGCCCGTTTGGCTGCGCCAGGCGCTCGCCCCGCGCCATTCTGGCGGCGAGCAGGTTCAGGACGTCCCCTTCGTTATCCCTTGACGGCCCGAGGCGGATGAGTTCCTCTGCGTAGAGGGGGTCTTGAAGGAGGCCGGAGAAGAACGCCAACTGGAACGAGTGGATCTGCCGCGCCTTGCCCTCCGCCCAGATGAAGTCGGCGAAGGTGCGATCGCTGACGAGCGACTCGACCCAACCCCGTTCGGAGGCGTCGCGCGCCATCTCCATCAACTCTTGCTGCTCGGCCTTGTCGTTCACTCCATACAGCTTCAGAAGGAGCACCATCTCCTTGGATTTGGGCGGGTAAATGCCCTTTTCCATCCGCCCCACTGAGGAGGCGCCGATCCCCACGTATTCGGCGACGCCGGCGAGATCGAGTTCCTTCGTCTGCCTCATCGCGCGCAGCTTCTCGCCGAGCCAGACGGCCCGGAAGGTCGGTCCCTGTGGTTGGGGCATCGCTCGAACTCCTTCGTCCCGAAGGCGGGCTGCTGTTCTCCCGCGGGTCGTGCCGGGAGTCTATCTGAGGTGTTTTGAGGAAGATACGGCCGTGGTCCTTGACATGTTCTTGGGTATACCCAATACTGTGTTGACTGTCATCGTTCTGGTGACTAGCTCAACTTGATTCTGGTCGGGCGCTGCTCGAACGGCCGGAACCCGAGGGCTCCGTCAGGGAGTTGGTGAAGGGTTCCAGCTCGACCGGCCCGCCCGCTCGTCGTGATGGGTGTCGGTGGCGGGTGGGCCACTCCATAACTGAAGACGCGTCCGTATCCACAGGCCGCACACAAGACAGCGGCCCACGCAGGGACATGGGAACTTTTGGCGAGATCCGTCCTGGCGTGGGCCGCCCAGCGGCCACGAGAGAAATGGACCTTCTCTCATGACACGTACTTACCAATCCTACGATGAGCGCCTCGGCCCGGCAAAGACGCAGCTCGCGCTCCATCAGTCCCGCCGGGTGCTGTTCGGCTGGTACTGCGACTGGTGCGCGGAACGCTGCCCCAGGGCGGGCTGCGAGATCCGCCAGCAGGCCCTCCAGGACTACCGGAAGGCCTCCGACGAGCGGGACCGTGCGCAGGCCGTGCAGGACGGCTACCTGTTCTCCCCAACCGAAGCGCACACGATCCTCAACCCGCAGGCTTGCACTGCCCCTCCGATTCAAACGCCCCGGTCCCGGCCCCTGGGGAAGCGGCTTCGACGGCACCGCCGATCGCGGAAGCCCTCGTCCCGCCCGAGGTCCGCGCGGTCAAAGGGCTGTCCGGTCGACCGTTCGGCGGTGGTCCGATGAGCGGGGAGCCTGACTATTCGATCGACATGACCGGCGCAGCCGTAACGCCGAAACGCCTGCGGCAGCTCAGTGACGGCTCGACCGAGCTGGCATACCGGGCGTATCCCGGCGACGCCACGGTGTTCGTATACGCACCAGGGACCCCGGCGAAGCTCGTCGCGGAGGTGAGCAAGATCAGGTCCGACGGAGGCCCTGAATTCGAGGTTCCCGCCCCCAAAGGCTTCGAGCAGTTCAGAGAGTACGCCGACGAGATCCTGACGGAGGCGGTCGCGTTCTATAACGAGGTGTCCTCGAAAGGGACCTCCTCTTACTTCCCGTCTCCTAGGAGCGGGTCATGAGCCGCCGTCCGGAAATGTCAACTGACGCGGCGGTCTGGCTGAACATCGGCGAGTTCAGAGTGGCTGGCGTGGGCCAGCTCCGCGCCTACCTTCCCGAGTACGCGAACCAGCCCGGCACGCCGGACTCGAGCGCGGACAGCGCTCGGTACAGCATCGTTCACCCCGTCAGCCAAGACGGAGTAGCCGTCGTAACGGGCCTCGACACCGAACAGCCGGCCTGGGAGCACGTCTCGGCAGAGTGGACCGCGGAGCAGCGGACCGAAGTGGTCGCGAAGACGCTTCAGCTCAGGCGGGTATGCCAGCGGGCCAGACCGATCCATGCGGCAGGGACGGGGTCGTAGGCGGTGGTGGAGGAGAACGCCGTGGAGCCGGTGGTGGACATCGCCGGGCTGCAACTGCGATTCAAGCGCGACGGCAATATCGTCAACGTGACGCGCGCTGAAGACGGCCTCTTCGTCGCGAACGTCTTCCGACTCGACTCCAAATCTCCGAGCGTCTACCCCAGTTCGCGGTTTCGAGACGTGTTGGGGGGCAGTGACATCGACCGCGAAGGGTCCCATGTCCGGAAGGTCATCGCCGCCCACGCAGTGGATGTCTACAAGGGACATGACTGAGGCGCGCGCCGGCGGCGGGGAGGTTCTCGGGGAGTTCTCCCGAGACGGCCTGACGTTCACCGTACGTCGCGTACCTCGCGACATGTTCGAGGTTGACTCCCGCGAAGGCAACGGGGCACCGGTGAAGGTCAGCCGCATCTACCCGTTCGCGTCGTCCGACTGGTTCTCCACCTGGCACCGGGACTCCTGGCGGCCGTGGATCGACATGAAGGCCCGCCAAATCATCGAGGCCGACCGAGCGAACGCCGTTCAGTAACACCAGATCACACAGCGACATATCGGAACGCGACGCGATCACCGAGCCCACACCTCGAAGGGCCCGGAAGGTCATCGCTACCCACCTGACTCGGGTGCGGCGGGAGCCGACTCGGTACGAGAGCATCCCCGATCCCGTGGATGACCCGCCGCACCCGGGACCCCACATCACAAACCACACAGGACCGTTTAGCCCATCGATATCTAGTGAGGAATCAGCACCCCAATGAGTACCGCAACCGAGCAGCCGGAGGCCGCCATCTCGATCGTGATCGGGACGATCAGGGAATCCGGCTACTCCATGCGAATCACCCAGACCCCGTCCCTAGCCGTCTGCAACCATGCGTTCGCGCTCGCACTCGTCATCCCCAGCGACCAGGACCGGCCTCTCGGCACTGTCCGCGTGACACCCACGGGCGATATCGTCCCCGCCTGGGACCGCGACGAGGCAATCGACATCGGCATGCTGCCCGGCAGCCAGTTCCAGCGCAACGTGCTCGACACCTGCCGGGCGCTCTCCGAAGCGATCCGGGACCGAACCCCCCTCGACGCCCGCCACGGCCTCAGGCCCGGCCCTGACTGCCCCGCCTATCTCGCCCCCGAGTACGAGGGCGCCCTGTCGTGAACGAGTTGCTCGATACGGCAGCGGACAGCCTCGCAGCCGACCTGTGGGCGCCACTTCGCGGCGTACTCATCGGCGTCGGCATCGCACTGGTCTTCGCCCTGGGCGTCTGGATGATGGCGGTGGCCGCGCCCGGCAAGATGGGCAACATTTCCCGATGGCTCGTGGACATCTTCACGGGCAAACTGGTCCGCCGATTCGGGGGATCGGCCCTGCTGATCGTCTCCGGTATCGGCGCCGAATTGCATTTCGGCCCAAGCCTGTTCATCACCCCGAAGCAAGCGGGCCTCGCCGTGGTGGTGGGCATCGCCGCCATCGTCATCGGAATGCACGTCCTCACCAGGAACCCCGCGAAGCCCCCACGCCGGGCTCTGCTCACGATGACCGCCATCGTGACCGCGGTCCTGGTGACCGGCTCCGCCCTCGGCACCGCAGTCGGGGAGGTCGCCTCGTGAAGCGCCTGAGCGTACTTACGACTGCCGATGGCTCGTACGCGCTGGACCAGTCGACCACGAAGGGCACTGTGGACACGCCGACCGTGGCGGGCCTGATCAACCCGAACGCTGGCCCCCATGATTACTGGCTGCTCGCCAGCGTCCAGCAACTCCACACCGACGAACCCGAGTTGATCGTCCACACCTGGATAGACGAGAAGGACAAGGCCCGCATTGAAGCCGAGCGCGAGGTGATCTTGGCATGGGCCTTTGAGCACTGGCGCTTCCACTACAACCCGGCCGACTTCGCCGACCTCAGCCCAGCACAAGCGCAAAGCCAGGACGCAGAAGACACCTCCCGCATAGACAACGGCACTGGAGCGGAGGCGAGCCTGGTCGCCGCGCTGTTCAACCTCGCCCTCTGGTTGTCCGTGGGCATCTGGCTTGTGCCTGAAGGGACACCGCGGCTGACCGCGGTGGCGCTCGGCGACCTTGCCTATCTCACCATCCACTTCACCGTGCACCTGCTGGTCTACCGGGACGTGCGAAAAGCACTGCGCAACAGCCGGTACCTTGCGGCGTTCCTCGTCGGAATCTTTGCCCTGCTGGCCGCGTGGATCTGGTCCGGAGCCTTCCCCGGAGGCGCGTACTCATGACGACCCGCAACCTGGGCCGACCGGCCCCGAACCCGTACACCGACCGCGCGGAGCGGGCACTAGCCGCGCTGGTCACCTTCTCCGGCTCCCTCGACCAGAACCTCACCGAGGTCCAGCATCTCTTCGACACCGGCCCGCGCGGCGGACCGAGGATCGTGGTCGCCCGTGTCCATGCGCGCGGTGCCTTGCTCCGCTGGCGCAACGAGACGATCACCTCCGAGCAGCTTCGGGATTGGGCGCAGGCCATCAACTTGCACCACTGCGCCCTCGTGAAGCGTTCCTACCTCGGGTACATGAACGGCTCCAAAGCCGTCCTCACCGAGGTGATCGCCCAGTTGGGGACCACGCGCGAACTGCCGTACCCAGCGGCACTGATCGACAAGATGGAAATGCGCCTTGACTCGCCGATCGAGTGGCTGATGCCCGAGCCGTGGCATCGCCGAATCTGGCGCAGCATCACGAGGAGGCGCTGACGCGGCTCAGCGGGCTGACCGGACCACGCCGCCCAGAGACCGGGGAGTCTCCTCCCGGACTCCCCGCGGGGCCGCCGCCGACCGATTCCTTCGAGCGGCGGCCCCACCCAAGCAACCACACCCATCCGCCGTCTAAAGCGGCCACATACGGGGACCGGAAAGGGCCCACCAGGCTGCCCGGTCCCAAGGGGCAGCCGCACGCCGGGAAATGCGACGGCACTAGTGCGGCTGCCCCGCCTTTCCACTGTGTCGCATTCGGGTTGACCGGCCTGCTTCAATGGGAGAGGACTTCGTTGGGGGTGTGCCATGGTCGAGGTATGGACCGGAGCCGAGGCCGCCCTTCTACGCCGGGCGATGCGCCTGTCCGTGCGCGACTTCGCCACCAGGCTCGGCGTCGCACCTCGCACGGTCTCCTACTGGGAGGCCAGGGGCGTCGCCATCACGCCGCTGCCCGAGACGCAGGACATCCTCGACGCCGCGCTCGATGCCGCCGCCCCGGCCGCACGGCAGCGCTTCACCAGCCAAATATCCGCTCCCACAACCGAACTCACCGGAGCGGACCCGTATGACGGTGCGGGACTGAGCGATTGGGCCGAGGATCTCGAACGAGCCAGAGAGGCGGTGGCGCGCCAACACTTTGTGCTCGCCGCCAGACTGACCGAGCGGTGGCTCGCCGCCCCGCCGACCACCGAGGACATGGGGGCGGAGCTGTACGCGCTCTCGCTCCTGGTCGCCGGGGACCTGCGCCGCGATCAGGGCTTCGTGATCGGACCCGGCTCGGCCGAGCCGTGTTACCGCGCCGCCGCCGGCCTCTTCGCCTCACTCGGCCTCGCACGCCGACAGGCCCAGACCGAACTCGTTCTCGCCGTGGTCGCGGAGATGAGCGGGAACCTCACGCACGCCGCTGAGGCCTACCAGAGCCTCAGCGACGACGGCAGGCTCAGCCAGCGGGACCGGGCACGCGCGAGGCTGTGGGTCGGCACCGCGCTCACCAAGCAGGGCCTGCACGAGAGCGCCGCCGAATGGATGGAGGCCGCGGCCGGCGAGTTCGACCGGCTCGGGGAAGTCGAGGACTGGTCGGTCGCCCAGCAGAAGCTCGGGCTCGTTCACCGCGCCGCAGGCAGGCTCGATCAGGCGCACGCGGCCATCAGCGCCGCCGAAGCCACCGGGACCGCCGCGACCCCGCTCCAGCAGGTGCGGCTGTGGACGGCCCGGGGCCACATCCTCCTGTCCGACCGGGCCACCCTCGGCGAAGGCGAGTCGGTCCTGGAGGAGGCGCTGTCGATCACCGCCCGGTATGGTCTGGGCCATCAGCGCCGGAGCATCGAAGCGATCCGCGCCAGCGCGACCAGGAGGAGGGCGACGTGATGATCGAGGACCCGACCCGCCCCGCAGCAGGCAGCGCAATCTGGCGGGCCGCCGAGACGGTCTGGGATTACCACCAGCTGGGGCACACGCCCGGCCCGGCCGAGGCGATCATCGCGCTCGGCTGCCACGACATCGCTGTCGCCGACGTCGCCGCCGACCTCTACTTGGAAGGCCTCGCGCCGCTCGTCGTCGCTACCGGCGGCGAGCATGCCTCCACGCGCGACCTGCTCGGCGGCGGTGAAGCCCTCGCTTACCGCGAGCGGATGGTCAGCCGCGGCGTTCCCTCCGAGGCGATCATGGTCGAGACCGAGGCCCGGCACACCGGGGAGAACTTCACCAACTCGCGCGACCTGCTCGCCGCCGAGGGCATCAAACCGGCCACGATCCTCGCCGCCTGCATGCCCTACATGGAGCGCCGGGCATGGGCGACCTGCCGGTCCCAATGGCCCGAAGTCGACCTCCAATGCGTCTCCACCGGCGCCGCGCTCGGCACCTACCTCGACCTCATGTGGCACCGGGACGCACTGCCGGCCGAGACGGTCCTGGCGAACATCGTGGGCGACCTCGACCGGATTTGGAGGTACCCTGCACTCGGATTCGCGATCGAGCAGCCCCAGCCCCCGGAGACCCTGAATGCGTTCCAACTCCTCATCGATGCCGGATGCGGCACCAAACTCCTCTGACCCCCGCCCGGTGACGTGCGCGATTCACCAGCCGAATCTGCTGCCGCGCATGGCGACCCTCGCCAAGATTGCCGCCGCCGATACCTGGATCGTCCTCGACACCGTCCAGGCTGTCCGCCGCGACTGGCAGCACCGCACCCGTCTTGCGGCGCTGGCTGACCCTGAACGGCGCCAATGGCTCTCGATTGAGACCCACCGACCGAAGGGGCGCGACACGCTCATCCGCGACACCATCGCCGCCGAACCGTTAAGGGCCGCTCGGCGCATCACCGAGATGATCGCCGCCGCCTACCGCCCCAGCGCCCACTGGCACACCGTCGAGCACA
Source organism: Glycomyces sp. NPDC050141 (assembly GCF_055586545.1). Taxonomy (NCBI): domain Bacteria; kingdom Bacillati; phylum Actinomycetota; class Actinomycetes; order Glycomycetales; family Glycomycetaceae; genus Glycomyces; species Glycomyces sp. NPDC050141. The sequence goes on from NZ_JBVJHZ010000005.1 coordinate 76,525, forward strand.
TCCGAGACCGCACCCTCGACGCCCTCCGCGAAACCGGCACCCTCACCGACGCCGCGACCGCATCCACGGCCGCGATGCTCGATGCCCTCGGCTGGAAAGGCACCATCGCCTACGCCAGCGACCTCCGCGCCGGTGCCGACCGGACTGACCGGCTCATCGACCTGTGCGCCGCGGTCGGCGCCGGCGCGTACCTGTGCGGGAGCGGCGGGCTGCGCTACGTCGACCCCGCCCGCTTCGCCCTCGCCGGGATCGGCCTCGTGCCGTACCCCTCGCCGGGCGAGGAGGCCGGGCCGGTGTGGCGGGCCGCCCGCCAGATCACCGGCCTGTGGGCCCTCGCTGCACACGGCGCCGACACCGTCGCCGACGCGGTGACCGGCCTCGCCACGGCCCGCGGCCTGCACCCGCCAATCGGGACCTGACCTGCACGGTTGCAGCGCCACTGCTACACCCCTGCCACGCGAGTGCATTGTGGCCTGACGCATCCGAATCGAGAATTGAGGGACCAAGTCCACCACCGCCGTACCCGGCGGCCCTGCTCAGGGAGGACCCATGCCCCCACCCGCCACCGCCGCAGGCCCGGCCCCCACGCTGACGTTCGGGCCGATCAGGACCGTCATCATGCAGCCGACGACGCTGTGCAATCTCGACTGCGACTACTGCTACCTGCCGTTCCGCCGCGACCGGCTGAACATGTCGCCCGCCGTCGCGAAAGCCGTCGCCCGCAGCGTCGCCGTACTCGACGGGCCGATCGATGCCGTCGAGATCGTCTGGCACGGCGGCGAACCCACCGCCATCGGCCTCGACGCGCTCCGGCGCCTGTGCGACGCCTTCGACCCGCTGCCGGTCGTCCACACCATCCAGACCAACGCCACCCTCATCAACGACGACTGGTGCGCCTTCTTCGAAGCCCGCGACATGAAGGTCGGCGTCAGCATCGACGGGCCGATCGACGCCAACCGCCACCGCCTCGACCTGGCAGGCCGCGAGACCTGGACGCGCACCATGCGAGGCATCGAGCGCCTGCGCGCCGCCGACATCCCCTTCACCGCCATCACCGTCGTCGACGACCCCGACCCAGCGACAGCGCCCGAGCTGTACGAGTTCTTCGTGGCCCTCGGCTGCACGTCCCTGGGAATCAACATCGAAGAGACCGAAGGGAGCAACACCACCACCCGGCACGAGGCAGGTCACCGCCTGAGCCTGGAACGCACCACCAGGTTCTGGGAGGCGATCACCGCCGCCTGGGCGTCCAACCCCGCCCTGCACATCCGCGAACTCGACCGCATCGCCGACTACCTCAGATCGCCCGACGCCGGACCCCCGGTGGACTGGGTCGACCCGATCCCCACCGTGGAGTGGAACGGCAACGTAACGCTGCTGTCTCCCGAGCTGGCCGGATTCACCGACGCACGCCTCGGCGACTTCGCCTCCGGCAACATCCTCGAGCACGGCTTCACCGAAATCCTGGCACGCGCCTCCGATGCGCTCTGGGTCCGGGAGTTCGCCGCCGGCCAGGCAGCCTGCGCGACCACCTGCGAGTACTACCAGAGCTGCGGCGGCGGACAGGCGTCCAACAAGTTCTTCGAACACGGACGGCTCGACGGCACCCGAACCGACTACTGCACCGGATCAAAAATCACCACAATGGAAGGAGTGCTCGCCCATGCGCGCCGCAACACTCGATGAACGGATCGAACTCGCCAACGAGACGCTGGCCGAACTGCTGGCCCCCGCCGGCACCGGCCCCGGCGTCCACACTGCAGGCAAGTTCGACAGCCGCCCCACCTGGGACAAGCTCCCCGCCAAGCCCTTCGACAGCCGCCCCTCCTGGGACAACTGGCACAAGAAATAGGCCCGGCCTAGTCGACCGCTAGCCCCACCTCGCGGGCGAGGTCACCGGCAACTTGGAGCACCTGGTCGCCGGTGACCCGCGCCCCCCGCAACGACAAGAACCCCTTCGCCCCCGAAAGCTTCGACTCCCGCAGATCCAGGCCGCGCGCGTCAGTCACACCCGAGAAATCCGTGTCCGCCAAGTCGCAGTCCAGGAACACCGCGCGCGAGAGATTCCCGGAGAACTCGGACTCCTTGAACCGGCAGCGCTCGAACACCACCAGGCCCTTGACGGAGGCGAAGTCGAAGCTTGCGAAGTCGGCGCGGCAGTCGCCGATGTAGACGTCCTGCGCCAGCTCGAACTCGACCCGCCACCCCACCACCTGCGACTTCACGACCTCGACCCGCCGCGCATCGACCGCGCTCCAGCGGGAGTTCGACAGCACGCACCCCGACAGGCGAACATCCGCCAGAGCCAGCGGATCGACCACCGTCTCCGACAGGTCCGCATTCTCCAGCACCGCCCGGGTCAAACGGCCCTCGCCGGTCGTACCGGAGAACTCGCCGCCAATGACGTGGACCTCCTCGAACGCGAACTCGCCCTTCAGCCCAACCGAAACCGTCTCCAAGTCCTCGGACTCGATCGTCGGCTGCTGCACCCGCCGGTTCTCGCTGAACTCTCGAAATTCCACGCCCGCGTACCTCCGCATCGCCTTTTCCGCAGTGTAGTGAAACCAGCCTCAACCCGAGAGCGCCGAGCGCCATGTCTCCCCGGTCTGCCGCAATCCCGAACTAGAGAAACAGGGGCACGCTATGCACGTAGTTGCGGCTGTGCGAAGCGCACAGGTCGTAGTGGAAGAGGCCGCCCGCATCGTGGTAGCCCTCAACCGTGCCTGCTGCCTTTTCCTTGAAATCAGGCCAGGGCCACGTCCGGCTCCGGCCCTCGCCTTTCGGGGCCTGCGGGTACTGGCCGCCAATCGTAGGAAGGACGATCGCTGAGCCACTGTGATGCCGGACCGTGATCGAGGGGGCGGGCGTGGTGGTTTCGTAGATCAGGTTTCCCGTCTCGCCGCCTGCTGAAATCAGGCCGCGGACGAGTTGCGCCTCAACTTCGTCGGTCAATCGGCCATCGATCAGTGCTTGACGCACCTGGGTCAGCTCGACCGAAAGCGCCCAGGTGTAGCCAAACACCATGAACGCCAGAAAGAATGCCGCCTTGAGCTCCGTCAGCAGAATCGGCCGCTTCTCCACCAGGAAGAGACGGTCGCCCTTGCTCGTACGGACATGCAGCCCCCCGTGGACGGGGCACCGCTGGTGGGGGATATCGAGAATCGGCTTGTCCGCCAGCCAACTGGCGATTTTCTCGTAACTCTTACCAGCGCCGTTATTGCAGCGCTTGCAGGAAAAGCACCCAGTGACCCACTGGCCGAACGTCGAAGGAGCTTTGCGCGCAGGCACATCCTCGAAGGTCAGCTCGTCCCGAGGAGTCAGCCGTCCGCACAACGGGCAAATTAGCTCGTCGGGAACGTGGCCGATGCCGCCACATGCCGCCGGCCGCAACCCCTTGAACTGCCACGCGAAGTGGCGCTGCGCGTGCGCTTGGTACTTGAGCACCTCGAGGGCGTGTTCCTCCTTGCTGGGCACCTGTTTCATGCCTCAATCGTACCGATCCGGACAATGATGCACAAACAACTTTCTCGCCCTCCGTCGTAGGCCCAGGGCGGGCGCTCTCTCGGCGATCTCGGCGCCACAGGGCCGGAGTGATCTACGGGGGTTACGGGGCCGGGAACGTGGCGTTCCCGGCCCGCTGTTGTTCATCCGCCGGGTCCGTCGGGCTTGGGGGAAACGGAGTCCGAGTCTTTCTGTTAGTAGGCGTGTCGCTACCTTCAGTGTGTTCCCCATCTATTCCCCACCCAAGTCCCTAGTCGACCTATCAAGTACCGTTGAGCTGGCCTTCAGGCTCGGATAGGCCAAGATGGCAGCGGGTTCAAATCCCACCGCCACCGCCAACGTCGCGAACGCCGGGTCTGCCAAGGCCCGGCGTTCGTCGTTTCTCGCAACGGGCGGCTAACCTGTCGGGACCGCGCCGCCGGGCGGGCGCGGACGGCGCGTCAAGCGCCGCTCACACGGAGAAAGGCGGCAGCGGGTGAGCCGATCCTCGACGGGCGGGAAGATCTTCAGCGGGGCGGTCATCGTCCTCTCGCTGCTCCTCGCCGCGATCCTGCTCCTCCACCGGTTCATCCCCAACCGCTGGTTCAACCTCGGCAGCCTCATCGAGACGTTCCTGCCGTGGTTCGGCCTGGCCGTGCCCGTCCTCGTGGTCCTCGCCGCGATCCGCCGCAAGCCGCTCGCGATCGTGTGCGCGCTCCTGCCGGGCCTGGTCTGGTTCCAGATGTACGCCGGGCTCATCCCCGACAAGCACAAGGGCGAGGGCGACTTCCGGATCGTCTCGCACAACGTCAACGCGAACAACACCGACACCGAGGGCACGGCCGCCACGCTGCTCGCGGCCGAACCGGACGTGATCGTCCTCGTCGAGCTCACCGAGGAGCAGCGGTACGAGTGGAGCGAGGTCCTCGACCCCGCCTACCAGTACTCGGTCTCCTACGGCACCGTGGCGCTCTGGTCCACCTACCCCGTCGTGGACTCCTACGAGGTCGACCTCAACCTCGGCTGGGCCCGCGCGTTCCGCGCCGCCCTGGAGATCGAGGGCGAGCCCGTCGCGGTCTACGTCGCGCACCTGCTCTCGGTGCGCGTCAACACCGAGGGGTTCACCTCGGCGCAGCGCAACGAGACCGCACTGCTCCTGGGCGAGGCGATCGCCGACGAGGAGCTCGAGCGGGTCGTCCTCGCCGGGGACCTGAACGGCACCTCGCAGGACCGGGCGCTCGCGCCGATCACCTACCAGCTCTCCTCGGCCCAGGCCGAGGCCGGGAAGGGCTTCGGGTTCACCTGGCCCGCCGACACGCCGCTGGCGCGGATCGACCAGGTCCTGTACCGGGGCCTGGAGGCCACGGGCTCGGACGTGCTGGACGCGACCGCTTCCGACCACCGCCCGGTGATGGCCGACTTCGCGTTCCAATAGCGGATCAGCGCTTGCGTGCAACCGGACGCGGCGCCTCGGGCGTCTTGGAGACGTGACCGAAGACGACGCGACCATGATCCTGCCGACCGTCAGCGCGGGCGCCGACGACACCGCGGTGTTCGCGCGCGTCGACGCCGGGCCCGCCGCGAGCGGCCGGGCGCTGATCGAGCTCGACGGCGTAGGCATGACCTACCCCGGCCCGCCGCCCGTCGAGGCCCTGAAACCGGTCGAGCTGCGCATCGAGGACGGCGAGTACGTCGCGATCGTCGGCCCCTCCGGCTCGGGCAAGTCGACCCTCCTCAACCTCCTGGGCCTCCTCGACGCCCCCACCGCCGGTACGTACTGGCTCGACGGGCACGACACGTCGAAGATGAAGGAGGCGCACCGCACGCAGCTGCGCGCCGACAAGATCGGCTTCATCTTCCAGGCGTTCCACCTCATGGCCCACCGCACCGCGACCGAGAACGTCGCGATGTCCCTGGTGTACCAGGGGATTCCGAAGCGCAAGCGGCGCCAGATCGCCCGTGAGAAGCTCGAGCTCGTGGGCCTGTCCCACCGCCTCGACGCCCTCCCCACGACCCTGTCGGGCGGTGAGCGCCAGCGCGTGGCGATCGCCCGCGCCCTCGCGGCCGGGCCGAGCCTGCTGCTGTGCGACGAGCCCACCGGCAACCTCGACTCCAAGACCGCCGACTCCATCATGGCCACATTGGACGAATTGCACGAGGAGGGCCTGACGATCCTCATCATCACCCACGACCACGAAGTGGCCGAACGGGCCCAGCGGGCCGTCACCATCCGCGACGGCCAGCTGCGCGAAGGCAACCACCTCCACGACGACCACCACGGCACGGTCCCGGTCGACCGCGCCGCCCCCGGCACCCTCGTGATGCCGAAGGCGCCCTAGAAGCTTCCTTCCTCCCAAAAGGACTGCGGGCCCCGCGCCGAAAGGCGCGGGGCCCGCAGTTCGCTTGCGGCCCTTCCGGGTCAGTCCCGGTCCGGCGGTGTGCTCGGCTCGGGCGTCTCGCCGTCCCCGGGCTTCTCGTCCTCTTCCTTGTAGTCCTTGCCGTTGGAGATGAGGATGTAGATCGGGCTGCCGCTGGGGGCGGAGCCGGTCATCGAGGTGCCGTACGCTTCGCCTTCCTTGCAGTCCGAGTCGTACTGGCCGGGTGCGATGGAGGCGTCGAACCCGGCGTTCGCGACCCGCGCGCGGGCGTCGTCGGCGTCCATGCAGTCGATGGACGGGATCGACACGAGGTTCTTGCCGTTGACCATCGCGTCCGAGGGGGCCTTCCAGCCCTGCTCGTCCAGGTCCTTCACGGCCTTCTTGAGGATGGCCGCGCCGGCCTGGCGGACCTGGTCGTGGAAGCCCGAGGCGAGGCCGTTGTTCGCGGAGTTGTCGGGGTCGCCGACGAACGTAGCGGTGGCCGCGTTCGGGGTCGCGGCGATGAACCAGTAGGAGCGGTCGGAGTCGGCGGTGCCGGTCTTGCCCATGATCGGGCGGCCGAAGTCCTCGGTCTCGCGGGCGGTGCCGCCGGTGCACTGCGTGCGGTCGGCCGAGTCGTACACCGGGCAGTGGGCGGCGCTGACGGCCGCGAGCGCGACGTCCTCGGCGATGGCCTGGTCGCACTTCGGCGCGGCCGCCTCGGCCCATTCCTTGCCGTCGGCGCCGAAGACCTGGAGGACCGGCAGGGGCTCGCAGTGCTTGCCCTTGGCGGCGACCGTCCCGTAGGCCTCGGCCATGTCCATCGGGGTGGTGGTGTCGCCCATGCCGAGGGTGAACACGCCGTAGGAGTCGAGGTTGTCGCGGTTGGACTGGACGCCGCCGGGGTAGAAGGTGACGCCCATCCGCTCGGCCACGTCGACCGCCTTCGAGGTGCCGACGAGCTGCTGCAGCTGCACGAACGCGGTGTTCGAGGACCTGCCGAACATGGACCACATGTTCATGGGCCCGCCGCTGGCGTATTCGCCGTCGTTCGAGGGGCACCAGTGGCGCACGTTGTCCTCGATGTAGGCGCCGCACGCCGAGTTCTCCGAGGCGGCGGCCGGGTACATCGAGGTGTACCGGAACGGCGAGGGCAGCGTCGTCTTGAGCGGGAAGCCCGCTTCGAGGGCGGCGACCATGGTGAACATCTTGAACGTCGAGCCCGCCGGGAAACCGGAGGACTGCTCGTTGCCGCTGAGGAGCGGGATGGTCGTGTTCGGGTAGTTCGAGGGCTTGGAGTCGTCGCCGTCGGAGCGCGGGCCGTTCTCGGTCTGGTCGAGGCTGTAGACGCGGTTCACCGCCATGGAGCGGATGTGCCCGGTGCCGGGCGTGAGCGTCACCGAGCCGAGCGCGCGTTCGTCGTCGTCGTCGATCTTGTCGTGGATCGCGTCCATCGCCGACTCCTGGAGCGCGGGGTCGAGGCTGGTGACGATCTTGAAGCCGCCGCGCTTGAGCAGCGAGACGCGGTCGCGCTCGGTCTCGCCGAACTCGGGGTTGGACGCCCACCACGCCTTGAAGTAGTCGCAGAAGAAGCCCCAGTTGGGGGTCGCGACGTCGACGCATTCGCTGCGGACCGGGCGCGGGTTCAGGCCCAGCGGGAGCGCCTGTGCCTCGTCGGCCTCGGCCTGGGTGATCTTGCCGAGGTCGGCCATGCGCTGCAGGACCCAGTCGCGGCGGTCCACAATGGGCTGCTCGTCGCCTTCGCCGTCGCCGTCGAGGAGCCCGTCGGCGAGCGAGGGGAACTTCGGCAGCGAAGCGAGGGTCGCGGCCTCGGCCACGGTGAGTTCGCTCGGCGGCTTGTTGAAGTAGGCGTAGGACCCGGCGTGGACCCCGTAGGCCTGGTTGCCGAGGTAGATCACGTTCAGGTAGCCCTCGAGGATCTCCTCTTTGGACATCGTCTCTTCAACGCCCATGGCGTACCGGGCTTCTCGGAGCTTGCGGTCGTACGAGTCCTCCGACGCGGCGATGACGTCGTCGATGGTTGAAGCCGAGTAGATCAGGGTATTGCGTACGTACTGCATGGTGAGGGTCGACGCCCCCTGGGAGTCGCCGCCCTGGTTGGCCACCGCCGCGCGGACGATGCCGACCCAGTCGACGCCGTTGTGCTCGTAGAACTTCGAGTCCTCGGCCGACAGGAGCGCGTCGATCATGACCGGGGAGACCTCGTCGAGTCCGACCTCGCGCCGGTTCTCCTCGTAGAAGGAGGTGATGAGCGTCTCGCCGTCGGCGGCGTACACATAGGTCGTCTGCGGCAGCGTGGGTTGGGTGAGCTCCGTCGGCAGCGACTCGAACGAGTTGACGCTGTTCTCGGCAACGAGGCCGCCGAGCCCGACGAGGGGGAAGGCGGCCGCGGCCGCGAGCACACCGGCGAGCACGCCGCAGATCAGCAGCGCGATGCCGTCCCTCAGGGGACTCCGGTCGCGTTTCAAGGTCTCCACCGCCTCAGATTAGAACGAACGTCGGGAAGTGCGGCACGGCAGCATCCGTATTCCGGACGGCGGCTCGCATGCGGGCCGACATGAATGCCCGCAATTGATACGCCCCCATACGGAAAGGGAGATGCACTCGTATCGGAATCGTTATTATCGCGAGCCGACTTCGCATAGTGAACCGTAGGGGTGAAGCCGTCCCATGGAGTCCGATTTTCGTCTCGGAGAGTAGTCAAACCCTTACGAGAGGTGTAAGGTCCGTTCTGACGGCCACTTTGAGTGATCGAGAGGTCACTCGAATGTAGTCGTCGGGGGGTATGAAGGGGAAAGATCTCACGGGGAGGTCATGCGGATGGGTTTGCTGATCGACTGGACGACCAAGGCGCTATGTCAGGAAGGCGATCCTGACGCCCTGTTCGTGCAAGGGGCAGAGCAGAACAACGCGAAGAAAGTGTGCCGCGGCTGTCCGGTACGGCTTGAATGCCTCGCGGACGCGCTCGACAATCGCATCGAGTTCGGCGTCTGGGGCGGCATGACGGAGCGGGAGCGGAGGGCGCTGCTGCGCAGGCACGCCGACGTCCGCTCCTGGCGATCGGTCTTCGAGGTCGCACTTGAGGAGGAGCAGCGAAGCGCCCGCAAGGGCAACCGGCGCCGGATACCGGTAGACGTCAACTTCTGACCGGCGAGCCTCTCACTAGAAGGCATGAGCACCGCGCCTGGACGGCATCCCCGTCCGGGCGCGTTTTTCATGCGCCCACCTCGGCCTGTGGATAACTTCAACCCACGAGAACAGGCAAAATAACAAATACTCACAAAGTTATCCACAGGCGGAAAAATAGTTCTTGGCAACCTGTACCGGACATGTGATTGTAGATATCAAAAACAGCTGCTTCGCCGGTGGCGGAGGAAGTGCGGAGTGGCGAACCGGTCCTGGCAGGACTGGCGGCGAAAGTGGGATACCCCGGGGGCCGCCCCCGAAGATCGAGCGCGGGTGCACCCGCGCTCGGCTCCTGTCAGGACACCTCGCGAGGTGAGAACGCGGGCGCTCCGGCAAAGGCGCCGGAGCGCCCGCACCAGAACACGAGCATCAGGCGCCCGCCGCTACCTCGCCGAACTTCCGCAGATCCGCCAAGTCCACGACCTCCACGCCCAGCGCGGGCAGCCACCGCTGCGGCACCTCCGGGCACGCCGCCGCGTACCGGGCCGCGACCCGCTCCTCGGCGGCCCGCCGCCGCGCCAGGTCCGCGTGCGTGCGCAGCACCGCCGCCACCGGGTCGTCCGCGTCCGACTCCTCCAGCGCCGCCGCCGCACCCAGCGCCCGCTCGGCCGTCAGATCCGCAGCGACCGGCGTGAGCCGGTTCAGGATCATCCCGTCCAGCGGCATCCGCTCCTCCGTGAGCCGCCGCGTGAAGTACACGGCCTCGCCCACCGCCGCCGGTTCCGGCGCCGCGACCACCAGGAACGACGTCTGATCGTCCTGCAGCGCTTGGAACGTCGCCTCCGCCCGCTTGCGGAAACCGCCGAACGTGTCCTCCAAGCTCGCCGTGAACTCCGCGACATCCGTCAGCAGGTGCCCGCCGAGGACCTTGTTGAACACACGCGTGAACACCGCCGCGCTCGCGCCCATGAGCGACAGCATCGACCGCCGCGCACCCGGCGTCGACGCCGACAGCAGCCGGATCACCCGCCCGTCCAAGAGCCGCGCGAGCCGCGCCGGGGCGTCCAGGAAATCCAGCGCCGACCGCGACGGCGGCGTATCGAGCACGATCAGATCCCACTTCCCGGTGGCGCGCAGCTGCCCGAGCTTCTCCATCGCCATGTACTCCTGCGTACCGGAGAACGTCGAGGACACCGCCTGGTAGAACGGGTTCGCGAAGATCTCCGCCGCCCGCTCCGGCGTCGTATGCGAGGCCACGACCTCGTCGAACGTGCGCTTCATGTCGAGCATCATCGCGTCCAGCGAACCGCCGCGAACCGCCCCGACCGCCTTCGGGACGTTGTCGAGCGCGTCCATCCCCAGCGACTGCGCGAGCCGCCGCGCCGGGTCGATCGTCAGCACCACCGTCCGCCGCCCGTGCACCTCCGCCGCGCGCAGCGCCAGCGCCGCGGCCGTCGTCGTCTTCCCGACGCCTCCCGAACCGCAGCAGGCGATCACGTGCTTGCCCCCGTCGCCCAAGAGCGCGTCGACATCGAGTTCAGCCATGGCGGCGCTCTCCTGACATGCCCGGCCGCAGCACGCGGGCCAGCTGGTACAGCCCCGAAAGGTCGACCCCTTCGGGGATCAGCGGCAGTTCCTCGACGGGCCTGCCGAGCTGCTCGAGCCGGTCCCGGTACGCGTCCACCGCCTCGATCTCGGCCCGCGCCCCGCGGTACTCCTCCATCAGACCGGCGACCAGGGCGTCGTCGGGGCTCAGCCCCGACCGCTCCAGGCCCGACCTGACCTCGTCCTCGCCGACCTCGACGGCCTTCGCCCCCGCGACCTTGTTCAAGACCACGTGCCCGACAGGCAGGTCCGCGGCCATGAGCTCCTTGTACGCATCCAGGGTCTCCTGCACCGGCATCGCCGCCGGGGTCGTCACCAGGTGCACCGAGGTCTGCGACGAGTGCAGCATCCGCGCCACCGACCGGGAGTGCTTCCCGATCGGCCCGGTCTTCGCCAGCCGCCCGGACTCCACGGTCACGTTGAGGAACTTGACGACCCGGCCCGTCGGCGGCGCGTCCAGCACGACCGCGTCGTACGCCATCCGGCCCGACTCGGCGCGCGAGACCGCTTCTTTGAGCTTCCCGGTGAGCAGGATGTCCCGCAGCCCGGGCGCGATCGTCGTGGCGAAGTCGATCGCGCCGAACTTCTGCAGCACCTTCCCGGCCGACCCGAGCCGGTAGAACAGCGTCAGGTAGTCCAGCAGCGCCTCGTCGGCGTCCACGGACTGCCCGAAGACCTCCCCGCCGTCCAGGCCCGCCGCCAGGTGCCGCTCCTCGTAACCGAGGGACGGCGCGTCGAACAGCGGCGCGATCCCCTGGCGCCCTTCGACCTCCACCAGCAGGACCCGCCTGCCGGTCCCGGCCAGGGCCAGCGCCAGCGCCGCCGCGACCGAGGTCTTCCCCGTGCCGCCCTTCCCGGTGACGATGTGCAGTCGCGGCACCGGGAGCGCTGTGGCAGTCATTCATCGGAGTCTAGTCATTCCGCGGTGATCCCGCAGATGAGCCATTGCGGCTCGCCTTCCTCGGCGACGAGCGCGAACGCCCACGTGGTGGGCGCCGAGTCGTCGCCGCTGACGCTGATGTCGGCGGTGACCGTGGCCGCTCCGACCGAGCGGCCGGTCTCCTCGACCGCGCCCCACTTGAATTCGCCGGGCCCGTCGATGAACGACAGGGCCGCGACGGCTTCGCTCAGGTCGCGGTCGGCCTTGTCCGCGCACAGCCATGTCGCGGCCGCTTCGGCGTCGCGGTCGTCCAGGAGCGCTTCGAGGAACGCGTCCACCGTGCGCTCGGGGGTGTCGGTGACGTCGCCGACGTCGACGAACAGGCGCATCGCGCCGAGGACGAGCGCGATACAGAACGCGACGGCGGCCGCGGCGATGATCCACGTCCACAGGCGGTTCGATTTGTCGCGCGGCGGTTCGTGGCGGCCGTGCCCGGCGCGGGGCGCTGCGGCCGGGCAGTCATCGACGGTTTCGTCATGGGGCGCGTTTTCTGAAGACGGCGCAGTGGAGGACGGCGCACTGGTGTCTGACGACACGGGGAACTCCCTGGTTCGACTGGTGCGGCCCGAGGGCGGGGCACCGTAAGGACTTCGGGGGAGGCGACGCACTCTGAGCGTAGCGGTGCGACGCCGCCGGATCAAGACGCCGTACTGTGGGCGCATGGAGAAATGGGAGTACCTCACCGCGCCGCTGCTGATCCACAACACCAAGATGATCCTCGACAACTTCGGCGACGAGGGTTGGGAACTGGTGCAGGTCCTGCCCGGGCAGAACTCGGAGCAGCTCGTGGCGTACTTCAAGCGCAAGAAGGAGCAGTAGCGGTGACCGATGTGGACAAGGCGCTGGCGCGCCTGGGACTCTCGCTGCCGACGGTGGTGCCGCCGCTGGCCGCCTACCAGCCGGCCGTCCGCTCGGGGGACTACGTGTACACCTCGGGTCAGCTGCCGATGGTCGACGGCTCGCTCGTCGCCGCCGGGAAGGTCGGCGCCGAGATCGACCCCGAGCAGGGCTACGACCTGGCCCGGATCTGCGCCCTGAACGCGCTGGCGGCGGTCGCTTCGATCGCGCCGCTCGACCAGGTCGTCAAGATCGTCAAGGTCGTCGGTTTCGTGGCCTCGGCGCCCGGGTTCACCGGCCAGCCGAAGGTGCTCAACGGCGCTTCCGAACTGCTGGGGGAAGTCTTCGGTGACGCGGGGACGCACGCCCGCAGCGCGGTCGGCGTGGCCGAGCTGCCGCTGGGCGCTCCGGTCGAGGTCGAGCTGATCGCCCAGCTTGCCCCGGGCGCGTAGACCGTCCTGGTCTGACCTTTTGCTTTAACCGGCCGGTACCGCGAGCAGCGGTACCGGCCGGTTCGCGTTGCTAGGTGATCGACGGCAGGACGCGGGCCTCGACCTCGCCGAGGGCGATGGTGGTGCCGCGCGGGCCGGGGGCGGTCGCGGTGACCTTCACCGTGTCGCCGTTCTCCAGGTTGAACTGGCCGGTGACCGCTTCACCCGAGCCGTACAGGAGGCCCGAGCGCAGGAGCGCGCCGTTCGAGGTGAGCTGCGCGAGCTGCTGCGCGGGGGTCCAGTAGGACTCCGCGAAGTCGGCTCCGGCGACGGCGACGCCGTTCACCTCGATGTCCAGGCGCAGGTCGAACCCGTACCGGTCGGATTCCTTGAGGTACGACGCCATGTCGGCGGTCGGCTCGGGCGCGGCGGTGCGGGCGGCGCCCAGCGCTTCGATCGGGGTGACCCAGGCGCTCATCGAGGTCGCGAACGACTTGGACGCGAGCGGGCCGAGCCCGTCGGTCTCGAGCTCGGCGAAGTCGCGGGCGGTCCAGTCGTTGAGCAGGACCGCGCCGAACACGTGGTCCTCGAACGCGTCCGGGGACACCGGCCGCCCGAGCTCCGATTCGCCGCCGATGAGGAAGCCGACCTCGGCTTCGATGTCGAGGGCCCGGGTCGGGCCGAACGCGGGCTGGCCGTCGTCGCCGCGGCGGTGCCCGGATGGGCGCACGAGGTCCATCCCGGACGGGACGATGGTCGAGGCCCGGCCGTTCGAGGCGCGCGGGAAGACGCGGGCGGCGTCCGGCGTGCGCATCGTGAAGTCGACGTAGTCGGTCACCAGCAGCGGGGCGTGCATGATTGCGTCGCTGAGCGGCGTGAGCCAGTTGCTCGCGATGTCCTGGATGCTCGACTCGGTCAGCGCCTCCTGGGCCTGGACGCGGATCTGCTTCCACGCCTCCTTGCCCAGCGACAGGAGCCGGTTGAGGGCGGGGTCGCGCAGGGCGGTGCACGCGGCGCAGGTCTGGCAGTCGCCGGAGAGGACCGCCTTGTGCATGTCGAGGATCTGGTCCCCGATGCGCACGCCGATACGCGGCAGCGTCTCCTCGGCGGTCGAGAAGACCCCGTACGGCAGGTTGTGGATGTTGTAGGGGCTCTCGTCGGCCCCGGGAACCCAGCAGGTCGTCACTAGCTCGTCCTCCAAAGATCGTGGTGAAGGAGTAACGAGCGCCGCGCTGGAAAGGTCACTCGGGGTTGCGGTGCCTGCGCAGAACTGTGAACCATCCCACCCATGCGGCGGCGGCGACGACCGCGAAGAACACCCGCGGGCCGGTCGCGATCTCGGTGCCGAGCAGCGCCGGGAGCGCGAAGATCACGGCGATGCCGAGCAGCACTGACCGCCCGAGCGCGCCCCGGAACAGCCCGGGGCCGTAGATCTTGCCCCGCCACGCGGGGTCGGCCGCGTCGGCGTCGACCCAGCGGCGCCGCGTCCGGCGCGCTTCGGGCGGCAGCCCGGCGGCCGGGTCGAAGTCCCGCAGGCCGCTCATGTCGGGTGCCGTCTCGGGTTCGAGGTCGGCGGCGGCCTGACGCGAGCGCTTCGCGAGGTCGTCCATTTCGAGGCTCTCGGCGATCGCCGCGAGTGCCAGGTGCGTGCGCGGCTGCTCGGGGGCGAGGTTCACGGCGTTCCACGCGGCGTCGAGCGCGGGCTGGCCCGCGCCGGCGCGGCGGGTGATGAGCGCGTAGTGCACGTGGTGCAGCCACGAGGCCCGGTCGAGGTCGAGCATGCTCGCGGCCGCCTGGAGGGCCTCGTCGCGCCTGCCGGTGTCGGCGAGGGCGTACCCGCGGGTGATCATCGCCCGCGAATGCGCGGGTTTGTGCGCGAGCGCCGCGCCTGCGTACGTCAGCGCCTCGTCCGGGTCGTGGTCGGCGAGGGCGCACGCGGCGGCCATCGCGTTCGCGTCCGGGTCGAGGGGGTCGATGCGCAGCGCGGCGTCGGTCTCGGCGCGGGCGTCGACGACCTGCCCGAGGTCGTAGAGCATCTCGGCGCGCTGGAGGTACTCCGCGACAGTGCGGCGGGTGGGGTCTGCGTCCATGGGATAACTTCCGAACGGCGGTCAGAGCGTGTACAGCAACGCTACCGCGGTCGCGGCGAGACCCTCGCCTCGTCCGGTGAAGCCCAGGCCGTCGGTGGTGGTCGCCGAGAGGCGCACGGGCGCGCCGACGGCCTCGCCCATGGCGGCCTCGGCCTCGGCCCGGCGCGGGCCGATCTTGGGGCGGTTGCCGATGACCTGCACCGATACGTTCCCGATCGCCCATCCGGCGTCGCGGACGCGGCGGGCGGTCTCCTCGAGGAGCGCGGCACCGGAGGCTCCGGCCCACTCGGGGCGGGACGTGCCGAAGTTGGAGCCGAGGTCGCCGAGCCCGGCGGCGGAGAGCAGGGCGTCGCAGGCCGCGTGCGCGGCCGCGTCGCCGTCGGAGTGCCCGGCCAGGCCCGCCTCGCCGGGCCAGGAGAGGCAGGCGAGGCGGCACGGCTGGCCCTCGTCGAAGCGGTGCACGTCGGTGCCGTGCCCGATGACGAAGGGCGTATGGGGACTCACGCGTTCGCGGGAGCCCGCGGTGTGCTCGGGGAGCGCACGCTCGTTGATGGTCACGCTGTTGCGGTTCTGGACGGGGGACCGGCTACTTGACCGGGGCCTCCGAGAGCAGGACCTTGTCGAGGATGTTGTCGGCCTCGTCCTTCACGCAGTCCTCGGCGAGGGCGATCTCGCCGGTGAGGATCTCGCGGGCCTTGGAGAGCATGCGCTTCTCCCCGGCGGAGAGTCCGCGCTCGCGGTCGCGCCGCCACAGGTCGCGCACGACCTCTGCTATTTTCAGCGGGGAACCGGAAGCGAGCTTCTCGACATTGGCCTTGTACCGCCGCGACCAGTTGGTGGGCTCCTCGGTGTGGGGCGCGCGCAGCACCTCGAAGACCTCTTCGAGGCCTTCGGCGCCGACGACTTCCCGGACGCCGACGAGCTCGACGTTCTTTGCTGGAACCTTGACCGTGAGGTCACCCTGTTCGACGCGCAGCACGAGGTATTCCTGTTCGATACCGCCGATGGTGCGAGTCTCTACAGCTTCAACGAGTGCGGCCCCGTGGTGGGGGTAGACAACGGTCTCGCCGACACTAAAACCCATAGGATCGAAACCCCTTTCGCTGTGTCCAGCTTAACACGGGATCGGGGGTTTCCCCGACAGCGGATCGCCGCGAATTCCCTGGTCAATTGGTATGTGACTGATTACTCTACGGCACCTTGGGCTCTCGGGCGGCGAGCAGAGGAGACAAATGAGGCCTGCGTCCCTCTTTCGTGTCCGGCCCCGCCGATCCGGCCCTCTTGCTGCTCCTCAGTGGTGCCCGCCTCGCCGGCGACGCCCGGGACATAGCCGCGGCTACCTGCTTCGATGGCCCAGAATCGGCTTGATCTTGTTGCGCCGCAAGGAAAACCACCATCCGGTACGGCGGGGTGAGATCCAGGGCTCGCCTCCCTCCCGGCCAAGGGAAACGACGAGGGCTCGTCGTCTACGCTGTCGTCAGCATGCCTGTCGGAACTCAGGGAGGACCAGCAGTGGTCAGGGGAATCAGCACGGTGGTCACGGTCCGCCGCGCGGCCGCTATCGCGATCGCGGGGGCCGCTGCGACCGTGCTGTCCGCGTGCGGTGCCAGCCTCGGCTCGCAGACCGAGGTCAAGGAGAGCGCGATCGCGGGGGTCAACATCGACCACGGCGACATCGCGCTGCGCGACCTCCAGGTCGAGTTCGCCTCCGCTGAGGGCTACGAGCCCGGCGACGACGCGGCCCTGCGGCTGTGGATCGGCAACGAGGGCAAGGCGGAGATCAGCCTCACCTCGATCGAGACCACCGCCGGCACGGTGACGTTCGTCGACCCCGCCGCCCAGGCCGCCGAGGCCATGGAAGCGGCCCGCGAGTCCGCCGCCGAGACGCCCTCCGGCGACGAGACCGGTGACGCGACCGCCGAGTCCACCGAGGAGCCCAGCGGGACCGCCACCGAGGCGCCCGCTGTCGACGAGCTCGCCGGTGAAGAGGCCTACGAGCCCGTGGCCATCGCCCCGGCCGGGTACGTGCGCCTCGACCAGGGCGCCGAGTCCGGCGTCTACTTCCTCATCGAGGACCTGCAGGAGGCGCTCGTCTCCGGCGACACCATCGACGTGGTCTTCCACTTCTCGGACGGCAGCAAGGTCCCGGCCAGCCTCCCGGTCGGCCAGGCCCTCGAGCCCGACGAGCGCGAGTACTACGAGCCCGAAGGCGAAGCCGAAGGCCACTAAGAACGCGAACTTCCGAGGCCCCGATCCACCCGGATCGGGGCCTCGTTCGCGTCAACGGCAGAGCGGCCAGCGGCGCTCCACTGCCTCTTCGCGGCCCTTGCGGCGGAAGTACGCCTCCAGGCTCGCGGCGTCCTCGGCGTGCCACAGGACCTGCGCCGCATGGAGATCCAGCGGTGCGAGCTCGCCGACCTCCGGGTACATGGCGCCGATCGCGCGCGCCAGCGCCACCGTGGCGATCGCGTCGCCCGCCGCCGAGTGCGCGTCCGAGTGCGCCACACCGTACTGCGCGGCCGTCACGCCCAGGGTCCGCTTGCCCTTGCGGTACCGGTCCACGCGCTTGTCGAGCACCGACGGGTCGATGACCGCCATGCGGGTCCAGTCGGGCTGCTCGATGCCGTGCCGCTCCAGCTCCCACGACAGGAGCGTGCAGTCGAACCCGGCCCGGAACGCGACGACCGGGACCCCGGCGTCGACGGCGCCGCGCAGCGCCGCCGCGACTTCCGCCAGTGCTTCGACCGGTGCGAGGCCCTCGGCCTGCACCATCTCGTCGGTGATCCCGTGGACGCGGGTCGCGCCGGGCGGGATGGGCACGCCGGGGTCGATCAGCCAGGTGCGGGGCGTCTCGGTGCCCGGTTGCGCGCCGTCGACCAAAGCGGCCTGGACGATCCGGTCGCGGTCGACCGCGACGCCGGTGGTCTCGGTGTCGAAGCCCAGGAGGGGGCCCTCAAACCATCGTTCGCTCATGGCCACACCGTACCGGGAGGGTCCGACATTCCCTTATATGCTCTGCGGGCTCGGGAGGATCACGACTTTCCGCGCAAATCACTCTCGGAGAAGGTGGAGCCCATGGACTTCCTCGAACCGGTGACCGGCGCGGTCCAGTCCTGGTCGGACGGCCTCAACGCGGAGTACGGCGCGGCCGTCGCCGCCATCGGCGCGGTGGTGTGGGGCCCGCTGCTGGTCTTCACGCTGTTCGGCGTGGGCCTGATCTTTACGATCCAGCTCAAGGGCGTCCAGTTCCGCCGCCTCGGCTACGCCCTGTGGCTCGCGCTGTGGAAACGCAAGGAGAACTCGGGCTCCGAAGGGGACCTGAGCCACTACCAGGCGCTGTCGGTGGCGCTCGCGGCCACCGTCGGCGTCGGCAACATCGGCGGCGTGGGCGCGGCCATCGCGATCGGCGGCCCCGGCGCGCTGTTCTGGATGTGGGTCACCGGTTTCCTCGGCATGGCCACCAAGTACGCCGAGGCGCTGCTGGGCGTCAAGTTCCGTGCCGTGAACCGGAACGGCGAGCAGTCCGGCGGCCCGCAGCGGTACCTCTCGGACGGCATCCCCGGCCCTATCGGGAAGGTCCTGGCGTTCTCGTTCGCGCTGTTCGGCGTGGTCGCGTCCTTCGGCATCGGCAACGCGGTCCAGTCCGGGAACGTCACGAGCGCGATCGACGCGCAGCTGCCCGACGGCTCCTGGTGGACCCCGCAGCTCACCGGGCTCGTCATCTTCGTGCTCACCGGCGTGACGATCCTCGGCGGCATCAAGTGGATCGGGCTGGTCTCGGCCGCGTTGGTGCCGTTCATGATCGTGTTCTACGTCGTCGGGGCGCTGCTGGTCCTCGCCCTGAACTGGGACGCGCTCGGCGCGGCCCTCGTCCAGGTCTTCGAGCAGGCGTTCACCGGCGGCGCGGCCGTCGGCGGGTTCACCGGGTCGGCGATCATGCTGACTATCCAGATCGGGTTCGCGCGCGGGATCTTCTCGAACGAGTCGGGCCTGGGCACCGGCGGTTTCGCGGCCGCCGCCGCGAAGACCGACCAGCCGGTGCGCCAGGCGATGGTGTCGATGACGCAGACGTTCATCGACACGATCATCGTGGTCACCATGACGGGCCTGGTCATCGTCGTCACCGGCGTGCTGGGCGCCGTGGACGCGAACGGCGACCTCGTCACCTCCTCGGCGCTCACCCGCCTCGCGTTCGAGGAAGGATTGGGCGGCCCCGGCACCGCGGGCGGCGCGATCGGCGGGTTCATCGTCGCGGTCGGCCTCGCCACGTTCGCGTTCTCCACGATCATCGGCTGGTCGTACTACGGCGAGAAATGCCTGGAGCGGTACACGGGCCGGGCGCTGATCCTGCCGTACCGGCTCGTCTACGTGTGCGTCTCCTACCTCGGCGCGGTCACGAGCCTGAGCCTCCTGTGGGGGCTCTCGGACATCGCGAACGGGCTCATGGCCCTGCCGAACCTCATCGGCCTGATGATGCTGACACCGCTGGTCTACCGCGAGACGCAGGCGTTCTTCGCCCGCCCGGACTGGCGGCTCCTGCCCGCCTCGGGCGTCGGCGACAACCCGCCCGAGCCCCGTCACGAGCTCGTGCTCGCCGCCGAACCGGACAGGGAGTGACACACCCTTCCTCTACCGTGGTGCCATGGCGGAACCCCGAACCGGCGGCACAGAACTCTCTGCGGTCCTGGAGCGCGTCACCTACGCGAACGAGGAGACCGGCTACACGATCGCCCGCGCCAGCCCCGCGCGCGGCGGCGGCGACCTCGTCACGATCGTCGGCCCGCTCCTGGGCGCGCAGGTCGGCGAGTCGCTGTCGCTGACGGGCCGCTGGTCGAGCCACCCGAAGTACGGCCGCCAGTTCGAGGTCTGGTCCTACCGCACGGTCCTGCCCGCCACCGTCCAGGGGATCGAGCGGTACCTGGGTTCGGGCCTCATCAAAGGGGTCGGGCCGAAGACCGCCGGGAGGATCGTCGCCCATTTCGGCACCGAGACGCTGAACGTGATCGACGCGGACGCCGCCCGCCTCGTCGAGGTCCCCGGCCTCGGTCCCAAGCGCACCAAGGCGATCGCCGCGGCCTGGGAGGAGCAGCGGGCCATCAAGGAGGTCATGGTCTTCCTCCAGTCCGTGGAGGTCTCCACGTCGCTCGCGGTGCGCGTCTACAAGCAGTACGGGGACGCCGCGATCGGGGTGGTCAAGAACGAGCCGTACCGCCTCGCGAACGAGGTGTGGGGCATCGGGTTCCGCACGGCCGACTCGATCGCCCGCGCCGTCGGCATCCCCCACGACGCCCCCGAGCGGATCAAAGCGGCCCTGCAGTACACGCTGTCGCAGGCGTCCGACGCCGGGCACTGCTTCCTGCCCGCCCCGAACCTCGTCGCCGACACCGTCGAACTCCTCGGCCTCGAACCGGGCCCGGTCGCCAAGGCCCTCGACGAACTCGCGGCCGCAGGCGAGCACGTGATCGCCGACGAGGTGCCCGCGAAGGACTCCACCGTGCCCGCCCGGTACCTCGTGCCGTTCTTCCACGCCGAACGCGGCCTCGCCGCCGGACTCACGGGCCTCCTGCGCACCGGCGAGGACCGGCTCCCGGCGTTCAAAGACGTCGACTGGGACCGGGCCTTCGCGTGGCTGGGCCGCCGCACCGCGGCCGAGCTCGCGCCCGAGCAGGCCGAGGCCGTCAAGCTCGCGCTCACCGAGAAAGTCGCGGTCCTCACGGGCGGTCCCGGGTGCGGCAAGAGCTTCACCGTCTCCTCGATCGTGGCCCTCGCGAAAGCCAAGGGCGCCAAGGTCATGCTCGCGGCCCCCACGGGCCGGGCCGCGAAGCGCCTCGCCGAGCTCACCGGCTTCGAGGCCCGCACCCTCCACCGGATGCTGGAGCTGCGGCCCGGCGGCGACGCCGCCTACGACCGCGAGCACCCCTTGGACGTGGACCTCCTCGTCGTCGACGAGTCCTCCATGCTCGACACGATCCTCGCGAACAAGCTCGTGAAGGCCGTGCCGCCCGGCGCGCACCTGCTGCTCGTCGGCGACGTCGACCAGCTCCCGAGCGTCGGCGCGGGCGAAGTCCTCCGCGACCTCCTCGCCGCCCCCGCGATACCGCGCGTGCGGCTGACGCAGATCTTCCGGCAGGCCGCCGAGTCGGGCGTGGTCGCGAACGCCCACAAGGTGAACCACGGCCAGATGCCCGAGCTCGACGGCTTCCCCGACTTCTTCTGGTTCGCGTGCGACGACAACGAGCAGGTCGCCGACCGCATCGTCGAGATCGTCGCCCACCGCATCCCCAAGCGCTTCGGCATCCACCCCGTGCGGGACGTGCAGGTCCTCGCCCCTATGCACCGCGGCGGCCCCGGCGCCGGGAACCTCAACGCGCGCCTGCAGGAAGCGCTCGTGCCCGCGAGGGACGGCCTGCCCGAGCGCCGCCACGGCGGCCGCGTCTTCCGCTTGGGCGACAAGGTGATCCAGATCCGCAACAACTACACGAAAGGCAAAGCGGGGGTCTTCAACGGCACCGTGGGGCTCGTGCAGGGCATCGACGCGGTCGCCCAGACCATGACCGTGCGCACCGACGAGGACGAGGACGTCGAGTACGAGTTCGCCGAACTCGACGAGCTCGTGCACGCCTACGCGATCACCGTGCACCGCTCGCAGGGCTCGGAGTACCCCGCCGTCGTCATCCCCGTGACCACGAGCGCGTGGACCATGCTGCAGCGCAACCTGATCTACACCGCGATCACCCGCGCCAAGCGCCTCGTCGTGCTCGTCGGCTCCAAGCAGGCCCTCGCCGTCGCCGTGCGCACCAAGGGCACCGGCAAACGCCACACGGGACTCACCCACCGCCTGAACTCCTAGAACGCGGCGGACCGGCCGCTCGCGGCGGCGCTTGACGCCGACTATACGTATATGTATATTATGCTCATGGCGATCGCACGCCACGAACGTCCTCCGCCTCGGACCAAGGAGCACCCATGTCCCACCCCGCCGCCGCGGGCCTCCTCGCCCCGCCTGATTTCACCGCCTCCAGAACGCGGTCGCTCGCCCCCGACCTCGCCCGCGGGCTCATGCTGCTGGCGATCTGCCTCGCCCACGTCCGGGGCTTCATCACCGACTGGGGTACCGGAGCGGTGAACGCGACCGCCGAGTTCACCGGCGTGTACCTGCTCGACAACCAGGCCCGCATCATGTTCATCGTGCTGTTCGGCTACGGCCTCGGCCAGCTCGCCTACCGCCGCGCCGCCCAGGGCGCCGACTGGACCGACGTACGCAGACTCATGCGCCGCAGGGGCTTCTGGCTCCTCGTCATCGGCCTGCTGCACTTGGTGCTGCTCGTCCCGATCGACTTCATCTCCACGTACGGCCTCACCCTGCTGCTGTTCGCCGGGATCGTGCGCCGCAGCGACAAGGCCATCCTGTGGACCGCCGCCGCGACGATCGCGCTCGCGATCGCCATGACCGCCTGGACCGAAGTGGACCTGCTGCGCCGCTACGCGGACGGCGACCTCGCCGCCGAGATGATGTTCACCGCGAATTACGGCGAGCACGTGGTCCTCGGCCTCGGCGTCGCCGCCTTCAAAGTCGTGCTCTCGATGATCGGCGTCGTGCCCGGGATGCTGCTGGGCCTGTGGGCCGCGCGCCGCCGCGTCCTCGACGAACCGGGACGCCACCTCCCGCTGCTGCGCGGCCTCGCCTTCGGGCTGCTCAGCGTCGCGCTCCTCGTGCGGCTTCCCTACGCGCTCATCCAGACCGGCCACTGGGACGCCGAATCCGGGCCGCTGTGGTGGCTCTCGGCCGTGCTGCACTCCGCCGGCGGGTACGCCGGGGGCATCGGTGCGGCCGCCCTCATCGGGCTCATCGCCTCACGCATGACCCGCCCGGGGCCCGTGGCCACCTCGATCGCGGCCCTCGGCCAGCGCTCGATGACGTTCTACCTGTTCCAGTCCGCCGCGATCCTGGTGCTGTTCTACCCGTTCACGCTCGACCTCGCCGGGGACGTCAGCATGGCGGGCTCGTTCGCCGTCGCGTTCGCGATCTGGCTGGCGACCCTGCTCCTCGCCGAGTGGATGCGCCGCGCCGGGCGACGCGGCCCGTTCGAGACGCTGCTGCGCAGGCTCTCCGAGAAGCGTTAAGCCTCGGCCATCCGTGCTCGTGCGCCCGCGCGCACGAGCACGGCCTGCGCTTTCGTGGCCGTCGCGTGGTCCACGCCCGTCAGCACCGTGGCGGGGATGCCGTCGACCATCGCCTGCGCCGGGGCCAGGCCCAGGCCCGTGAGCGCGCGGATCTCCTTGATCACCAGGACCGGCCGACTGCCCGGCTCTTCGAGCACCACGGCCCACCGCGACTCGGGCCGTTCCGACGGGTACACGACCCAGTGCTCGGAGCGCTCGTCGACCTTGTAGGCGCGCTGGGTGATCGTCACCATCAGCGCGACCAGGCCCCCGCCCACGACGAACAGGGCGAGGACCAGGACGTTGATCCAGGAGACTTCCACGCGACTAACGGTAGTTCGTGAACTGGAGCGCGACTTCGAGGTCCTTGCCCTTGAGGAGCGCGATGACCTCCTGCAGGTCGTCGCGCTTCTTGCCCGTGACGCGCAGCTTGTCGCCCTGGACCTGCGGCTTGACGCCCTTGGGGCCCTCGTCGCGGATGATCTTGCCGATCTTCTTCGCGTCCTCGGTCGAGATGCCCTGCTTGAAGGTCACATCGATCTTCGTCTCCTTGCCCGACGCGCGCGGGTCGCCCGCGTCCAGGGCCTTCAGGGAGATCCCGCGCTTGATCAGCTTCTCCTTGAGCACTTCGAGGGCCGCCTTCACGCGGTCCTCGGTCTCGGCCGTGATCAGCGCCGCCTCGTCGCCGGAGCGCTCGACGCTCGCGCCGGTGCCCCGGAAGTCGAACCGGGTCGCCAGCTCGCGCTGGGTCTGGTTGATCGCGTTGTCGAGTTCGGCGAGGTCGATCTCGGAGACGATGTCGAACGAGGCGTCAGCCATGGCAGTCCGGTCCTTCCGTGCAGGTTCAAGGCGCAGTGCGGGGGCGGCGCGAGGGGCGCGACCGCCAAGCTTAGTCCGGCCGCACCGGCCCGGGCGGGCGCATTGCGGCCCGGCCGCAGTGAACGCGGTCTCAACTGGGGATAACCCGCTTGCGCGTCCCCCCGGACGGGAGGTTATTCTTGCTCTCGCTACAAGCCACGGCAGGTTACCCAAGTGGCCAAAGGGAGCTGACTGTAAATCAGCCGTCATCGACTTCGCAGGTTCGAATCCTGCACCTGCCACCAGTAGCGGAAGGCCCCAACCACCAGGTCGGGGCCTTTCTCGTTCACTCGGCCGGGAGCGCCGACTCGCGCGGCAGCCACGCGGCCGTCTCCCACCCGCCCTCGGGCCTCGCCTGCGCCCTGAGCTGGCCTCCGACCGCTTCGATGCGCTCGTTCAGGCCCAGCAGGCCCATGCCGCCGCCCGAGCTGGCGAGCTTCCCGCGCGCCGCCCGGCCGTCGTCGCGGACCGACACCTCGAGGCCGTTGCCGCTCGCGGCTGCCACGACCACGCGCACGCGGGTCGCCCCGCGCGCGTGCTTGCGCACGTTCGTCAGCGCCTCCCGCACGACCCGGTGCGCCGTCGCCGCGATCTCCGGCGCGACCGCGCTCCCGGCGAGCTCGGGCGAGATGAAGCACGTCGCGTCGGTGCCCTCGCGGCTGAACCGCTCCACGAGGTCCTCGATCTGCGCGAGGTCCCCGAGCGGGTTGACGCCGGCGCCGCCGTCGTCGTTGCGCAGCATCTTCACCATGCGCCGCATGGAGGTCAGGGCCGCGAGACCGGCCTCCTCGATGTCGGCGAACGCCTGCTTCGGGTCGGTGTCCGTCACCTGCGCGGCCTGCGCGAGCACCACCATGCCGGTGACGTGGTGCGCGACGAAGTCGTGCATCTCGCGGGCGAGCTCGAGCCGCTCGGCCTGCCGCACCTCCTCCTGCGTCTCCCGCCGCAGCTTGTCGAGGCTGCGCAGGTAGGCGCCGAAGCCGATCATCGTCATCATCGCCATGAAGATCAGGACGGTGCCGCCGATGGCGGCGGTAGCGAGGTCGCCCGCGAACAGCCGGAACCCGATGAGCATCACCGCCGCGCCGTTGGCGAACGCGACCCACCGGCCGGGCGGCGCGTCCCAGTGCCGCACCGAGAACAGCATGAGCAGGCCCAGCGCCAGCAACTCGGCGGTGCCGACCCCGCGCACGCCCTGGTCGTACAGCATGTCGAACCCGGTCATCGCGAGCGATGCGATCGAGGCGGCCGCGATCCACCGCTTGCGGCCGGGCCGGTACCAGATGTAGACGCCGATGACGAACAGCGAGACCGCCATCTGCACCCATGAAGCCCACGAGATGACCGGCGGCCGCTCTTCCGTACTGCTCGACAGCATCTCGGAGGCGAGGGCCAGCATCAGCGTGCCGATGATGAAGATCTTGAGCAGCAGCATCGCCAGCCGGTTGAACCGGCCGGGCATGGAACGCGACGCGGGCGTGGAGGTCATGCCACGACCGTAACCGCCTTTCCGGGCTCCTCGGCCGAACGGCCGACCCGCGCCGCCTGAAACCGGCCGCCGAGCCGAAGTGGAGGGCCCCTGTTGCGGGCCAACCTGGTGTCATGAACGGATTCCTGGAGATCAGCATGGTCGTGAGCCTGGTGCTCACCCTCGCGTTCCTCATCGCGGGCACGGCCGTCCCCTTCGTCTCGCATGAGAGGAAGGCCCGCCGATGAGGCCCCCGATGCTCACCGCCCGCGCCCTCACCAAGCGCTTCGGCACCGCACCCGCCCTCGACAGTCTCGCTCTCGACAATGTGGACTTCCACGTCGGCCCCGGCGAATCGGTGGCCGTGACGGGGCCCAGCGGCTCCGGCAAGTCGACCCTCCTGCACTGCCTGGCCGGGATCATGCGGCCCGACTCGGGGGAGGTGCGCCTGTTCGACGAGCGCATCGACACCCTCTCCGAGCGCCAGCGCAGCCACTTGCGGCGCACCAGGTTCGCGTTCCTGTTCCAGTTCGGGCAGCTCCTCCCGGAGCTTCCCGCGGACGAGAACGTGGCCCTGCCGCTCATGCTCGGCGGCACGCCGCGCAAGACCGCGCTCGTCCCGGCCCGCGCCGAGCTGAAGCGGCTCGGCTTGGAGGGCAAGGAGGACCGGCGTCCCGGCGAGCTGTCGGGCGGCGAGGCGCAGCGGGTGGCGCTGGCGCGGGCGCTCGTGGTGCGCCCGGCGGTGGTGTTCGCGGACG
Source organism: Glycomyces sp. NPDC050141 (assembly GCF_055586545.1). NCBI lineage: Bacteria > Bacillati > Actinomycetota > Actinomycetes > Glycomycetales > Glycomycetaceae > Glycomyces > Glycomyces sp. NPDC050141. Next base: position 102,659 of record NZ_JBVJHZ010000005.1, read on the forward strand.
AGCCGACCGGCGCGCTGGACCGGGCCACGGGCGACCAGGTGATGGGGGTGCTGCTGGATACCGTGAGGGAGTTGGACGCGGCGCTGGTGGTGGTCACGCACGACCCGCGGATCGCGTCGCGGTGTACGAGGACGATCGAGATCCGCGACGGACGCCTCTCGGGCGCCCCGCGGACCGGGAACGGTGCGCCGCAAGGAGGAGCGGCACCGGTCGCGTTCGCCGCCGGGACGGTCCCGGCCGCGAACCCGGTGGGCAGCGGCAGCGACGCGTTCGCTCCTCGCACCGCCGGACCGGACTTCGGTCCCGAATCCGTGGTCGAGGTGTGGCGATGACCGAGCTGGCCTGGCGGCTCACCCGGCTCGGCGGGCGCAGCGCCCTGCTGAGCACCGGCCTGACCGCGCTCGCCGTCGCCGTCGCGACGCTGCTCCTCCAGTTCGCGGTCGCCGGGAACTTCGCGTTCGCCGAGCGGGCCGACCGCACCGACTGGCGCGACCCGTCCGGGGCCACCGGCACCGCTGAGGCCGTGATCGCTACGGCCGCAGACCATTTCGGCGGGGACTCGATCACCCGCGTCGACTTCGCGGCCCTGAGCGCCGACGCGCCCGTGCCGCCCGGCATGGACGCGTTCCCCGAACCCGGCGAGGTCTGGCTCTCCCCGGCCGCCGCCGACCTCCTCGAAGGCGTCCCGGCCGCCGACTTCCTCGACCGCTACGGCGATGCGCACATAGCGGGCGAACTCGGCGCCGAAGCGCTCGCGCACCCGAACGAGCTCGTCGCCGTCGTCGGCCGCGACGCCGCCGACCCGGCCATGACCGCCGAGCGCACCAGCGCGGACGGCGTGTCCCCCAGGCAGATCGACTCGTTCGCGGTCGGCAGCGCCGACGCCGTCTACGGCTTTTACATGATCTTGATGGTCCTGGCCGCGATCCTCATGGCGGTGCCCGCCGCCGTGTTCGGCGCGGCCGCCGCCCGCCTCACTGTGGCCCGCCGCGACGAACGGCTCGCCACCCTCCGCCTAGTGGGCGCGACCCCGGGCCAGGTCGTGCGCCTCACCTTGATTGAGACGACGCTCGCGGCCGTCGCCGGTGCGGTCGCGGGCACGTTCGCGTGGATGGCGGTCACGCCCCTGGCCGCGCTCATCCCGATCGACGGCGGCCGCTGGTACGTGAGCGACCTGTGGGCCGGGGCCCCGTGGATGCTCGCCGTGGCGCTCGCGGTGCCGGTCCTCGTGGCCGCCTCCGCGCTCCTCGGCCTGCGCAGCGTCGTGATCAGCCCGCTCGGGGTGGCGCGGCGCGTGAAGACCAAGGGCCTCAAGGCGATCCGTCTGGTCGTGTTCGCGGTGCTGGCGCTGGCGTTCATGGTCGGCTCGAACCTCGTGGGCGGCGACATGGTGGCGGTGGCAATCCTCATCGGCCTGTTCGCGGCGACGCTCGCTGCGGTGAACCTGGTCGGGCCGTGGATCGTGCAGAAGCTCGGCCGCGTCCTGGCCCGCACCGCGCGGGGCCCGGAGCGGCTGCTGGCGGCCCGGCGGCTCGCCGACGACCCGAAGGCCGCGTGGCGCGCGGTCGCCGGGGTCGCGATCGCGGGTTTCGTGGCCGGGTCGGTCGCGATGTTCCCGATGCTGCAGACGGACACGAGCGCGCAGGGCACGGAGTCGGTGGCCGCCATGGTCCCCGCCGCCGAGGCGGACGTGCTCGCGGCGGACCTCGCCGACCGGCTCGGCGGCACCGCCGAGGTCGCGGTCGTCGACTCCAGCGGGTACCTCACTGCGGACGCCGACAGCGCCGTCATCGAGGCGACCACGACCGGCGCGGCACTGGAAGCCGTGCGCACCGTGATGACCGCCGCCCTGCCCGGCGACCCGCCCGAGCGGGAGGTCGATTCGAGCATCATGTCGAACCGGCTCGTCGGGTCCGTGCGCACCGGCGTCACCGTGGTCCTCGCGGTGGTGTTCGCGACCGCGGCGGTCTCGGCGGCGATCAGCGCGATCGGCTCGGTCCTCGACCGCCGCCGCGCCTACCGGCTCCTGCACCTGGCCGGGACCGAGCAGCGGGTCCTCGACCGGGCCCGCCGCCAGGAGACCCTGCTGCCGCTGGGGATCATCGGCGGCGCGTCGATCCTCGCCGGGATGGTCCTGACCTCGCCGGTCATCGGCGGCATGGGCTTCGACGCGAGCGGCGCGCTCATCCTCGCCGCCACCGTGGGCGCCGGGGTGGTCGCGGTGATCGCGGCCGGGGCCCTGTCGCGGCCGCTCCTGCGCTCGGTCATGCACGATGTGAGCCCTCGTCCGGATTAGCCGCGAAAGCTCCGGGGCCGCCGCGCTGGGGGTGTGGCGGCCCCGGTCCGTGGCCGAGCCCACTGGCGGCGCCGAGTTTCCAGGTGTGATAGTTAGGGAAACCTAAGTTGTCACGTATCGGAGGAGCCGCAATGGCTGAAGGCCGAGGACGCCGGACCCCCAGGGTCACCACCGCCGAGGTGCTGCGTACCGAGCGGGTCACCCCGCACATGATCCGCGTCGTGCTCGGCGGCGAGGGCCTCGCCGACTTCGACTGCGGCGACTACACCGACCACTACCTGAAGCTCCAGTTCCCCGCCGCGGGCGTGGTCTACCCCGAGCCGTTCGACCTGGCCCGCATCCGCGAGGAGTACCCGCGCGAGCAGTGGCCGGTCACCCGCACCTACACGGTCCGCAAGTGGGACAAGGCCGCCCGCGAGCTCTCGATCGACTTCGTCTACCACGGCGACGAGGGCATCGCCGGCCCCTGGGCCGCGAGCGTCCAGCCCGGCGAGGTCGTGCGCTTCGCCGGACCCGGCGGCGCGTACGCCCCGGCCCGCGACGCCGACTGGCACCTCCTCGCGGGCGACGAGTCCGCGCTCCCGGCGATCTCGGCCGCCGTCGAACGACTCGACCCCGGCGCCCGCGCCCACGTCTTCCTCGAAGTCGAAGGGCCCGAAGAGGAGCAGCAGTTCAAGTCCGCCGCCGACGTCCAGGTCGTCTGGCTCCACCGCGGCGGCGCCCGCGTCGGCGAGCGCCTGGTCGAGGCCGTGCGCGCCTTCGACTTCCCCGCCGGGGAGCTGCACGCCTTCGTCCACGGCGAGGCCGGTTTCGTCCGCGACCTGCGCCGCCTGCTCCGCTTCGAGCACGAGGTCCCGAAGGAGCGCCTGTCGGTCTCCGGCTACTGGCGCCTCGGCCACGACGAGGACGGCTGGCAGTCCAGCAAGATGGAGTGGCGCAAGACCGACGACGAGGACGAGGCCAGAGCCGCTGCCGCGTAAGCGAAAAGGGGCCGCTGATCGCGGCCCCTTCTGCCTGTCGTCTTAGTCGGTAGAAGCGCTCTCGGTCTCGCTAGCCGTCTCCGTGGGCGTCTTCCCCGGGGTCTTCACCCACTCCGGGTACTGGGTCATCCACTGGTCGAGCGTGTCCTGCTGCAGCGCCTCCCACAGGGCGTCGGCCGCGATCTGCTCGGCGCCCTCATGGGTCATGACGATCGAGATCTCCTCGCCGCCGAGCGTCGTCTGGTCGGTCGACGACGGCACCTGGACGCTCGTGATGCTCTCGGGGTCGATGTCGCGCAGGTTCACCGCGAGGTCGGTGATGGTCCACTCCTCGGGCTTGTCGATCGTCAGCGAGTCCCCGAACCCTTCGAGGATGTCGGTGAGCTTGCCCGGGTCCGTCAGGTAGCCCTTCTCCTTGAACGCCTTCAGGAGCGCCTTGATCGCCTGCTGCTGCATGGCCTGGCGCCCGTAGTCGCCGCCGCGCCCCTCCTGCCAGTCCGAGTCCCACGACCAGCCGTAGCGCTGCCGGATGAGGTCGAGCGACTCGTCCTTGTCGTACATGGCGCAGCCCTCGGGGAACACCCGCTTGTCGCCGTGGATCGAGGTGATCTCGTGCCACGGGCACAGCTCGATCTCGCCGACCATGTCGACCAGCCCCAGGAACCCCTCGAAGTCGACGGTGGCGCCCATGTGGAACTCGACGCCCGTCAGGTCGTAGATCGTCTGCACGACGTTCGGGCGCGTCACCTCCCAGTCGCCGCTGATCGACGCCGAGTGGTTGATCTTGTTCTCGCACGGGTTGTTGCTGTACCCGGGCCCGCAGTCGGGGATCTCGACCCACAGGTCGCGGGGGAGCGACACCATCGTCGTCTCGGTCAGGTCCTCGTTGATGTGCACCAGGATCATCGTGTCCGAGCGGGTCGAGTCGCCCTGCTTGTCGACGCCGAGCACGAGGATGTTCAACGGGCCCTTGATCTCCTCGACCTCCGCCTGCGCGTCGCCGAGGATGTTCTCGGTGGGCACGGCGTTCTCGGCGGTCGAGGACGCGAACTGCGCCACGCCCGCCGTCCCGCCCGCGACCACCATGGTCAGGGCGCCCGCGTAGGTCATCAGGTGCGCCCACCAGGGCGCGCCGCTCTTGCCGGCCACGTGTTTCATGGGGTCAGCACTCCAGGAGTCAGGTACGCATTGCCTTAGGAGTCACGTTCGACCGGGCCCCGCAGTTGCACCGAGGCCGCGAGCTCTTCTCAGTCGCCCGTCCCGGGGGACGTCTCCTCGCCGGTCCCCTCGGCCTCCCCGCCCGCGGGCGCCGTCGCCGAGGCGCCGGTCTGCTTGACCCACTCCGGGTACTGCGCGATCCACTGGTCCATGGTGTCGTTCTGCAGCGCCGACCACAGGGCGTCGGCGGCGATCTGCTGCTCGCCCTCCATGATGACCTCCGAGGAGCCCACCTCGGTCTCCTGCGAGGTCGCGGGCACCCGGATCGACGTGATGTCCTCGGGGTTGAGGTCGCGCAGGTTCATCGCCAGGTCGACGGCGGTCAGGCCGTCGGGCAGGTCGAGCGTCAGCTTGCCCTGCAGGCCCTCGAACAGCTCGGTGAGCTTCCCGACGTCCTTGTGGTAGCCGTCGGCCTTGAGCTCCTTGATGAGCGACTTGATCGCCTGCTGCTGCATGGCCTGGCGCCCGTAGTCGCCGCCGAGGCCGCTCTCCCAATCGGTCCAGCCGTAGCGCTGGCGGATGAGGTCGAGCGACTCCTCCTTGTTGTAGTAGTTGCAGCCCTCCGGGAAGACCCGGTGGTCGCCGTGGATCGACTCGATCTCCTGCCACGGGCACAGCTCGATCTCGCCGACGAGGTCCACGAGGTCCATGAACCCGTTGAAGTCGACGGTGGCGCCCATGTGGAACTCGACGCCGGTGAGGTTGTCGATCGTGCCCACCACGTTCGGGAGGGTCTCGTTCTCCCAGTCGTCGCTGATCGACGCCGCGTGGTTGAGCTTGTTCATGCACGTGTTGCCGCTGTAGCCCGGCCCGCAGTCGGGGATCTCGACGTACAGGTCGCGAGGCAGCGACACCATCGACACGTCGGTCAGGTCCTTGTTGACGTGCACCATGATCATCGTGTCCGAGCGGGTCGAACCGCCCTGCTTGTCGACCCCGAGCACCAGGATGTTCAACGGGCCCGAGATGTTCTCGACGTCCATCTCGGCCCGGTCGCCGAGGATGTCCTCGCTCTCCACCGCGCCGTTCGCGGTGTTGTAGCCGATCTGCGCCACCGCCGCCGCACCCCCGGCGACGACCATGGTCAGACCGCCCGCGTACAGCATCATGTGCGCCCACCAGGGCGCGCCGCTCTTGCCAGCCATGCAACTCCAATGGTCAGGACAGCATTATTCCCTATGCATAACGCTTTGATAAACGCGAGGGGTTGCCTGTTCCTTGGACCTGCTGCGGAACCTCAGTTCGCGGTCGGCTCGTCACTCGCCGTGGCGTCCTCGGCGGCGGTCCCGCCGTCCACCGGCACTGCGGCGCAATCGGGTTGCGAATCGCCCGAGAGCCACCTGTCGTTCGCGCACGCCCACTCGTTGATCGTGTCGTTCGCGATCGCCTCCCACAGGGCGTCCGCGGCGACCTCTTCTTCAGTGCCCTCGTGGATCATGACGAACGAGGTCCCGTACATCTCCCCTTCGGAAGAGGGCGTGCCGATCGAGACGATCCCGTTCGGGTCCACGTCGCGCATCTGCGTGATCATGTCGACGAGGCTGTAGTTGCCCACGTCCAGAGTCAGCGCGTCGCCGAAGCTGTTGAGCAGCTCCACGGCCTTCGTCGGGTCCGTGGCGTACCCCTTCTCCTTGGCCCGCTCCAGGATCTTCTTGATCGCCTGCTGCTGCATCTTCTGGCGTCCGAAATCGCCCCACGTGCCGTTCGCGTAGTCCTCGTCGGAGTCCCACCCGTAGCGCTGGCGCACCAGGTCGAGGGCGTCCTCCTTGTTGTACTCGGCGCAGCCTTCCGGGTAGGTCTTCTTGTCGCCGTGGATGGAGGTGATCTCGTGCCACGGGCACAGCTCGATCGTGCCGAGCACGTCGACCATCTCCAGGAAGCCCTCGAAGTTCGCGATCGCGCCGCCGTCGAACTCGATCCCGGTCAGGTTCGTGATCGTCTCGGCCGTGTTCTGGAACGACTCGCCCCAGTCCTCGGAGTACGCGAACGCCTCGGTCAGCTTCGTCTCCGACTCGGGGATGCCCGAGGGGATCTCCACGTACAGGTCGCGCGGCAGCGAGATCATGCTGACCTGCGTCAGGTCCTCGTTGACGTGCACGATGATGTCGGCGTCCGTGCGGGCCTCGCCCCCGGCGCCGACCCGCTCGTCGGTGCCGAGCACCAGGAAGTTCAGGGGCCCGGTGATCTGGGCGCCCTCCTCGGTCTCGACCCGCTGGTCGCCGAGGAGGTCCGCCTGGTTGACCGAGTCCTCCAGGACGGTCACGCCCACTTGGGCCGCGATCGCGCCGCCGCCGGAGATCACCATGACCATGGAGCCGGAGACGACCATGGCCTTCGCCCACCAGGGCGAGGAGGCCTTGGCGACGGCGTGCTTCATCGGGCTGCCCATTGCGTCTCCCGGAACAGTCGGTGGGGTGTCGAGGCGCCCGATGGGGACGGCCGGCGCGCTCGGGGAAAGCGCGCGCAGCTCAGCGGGCGCGCAGCGTCCCAGGAACCATAGAGCATGTACATCACGTGGTCGTGTCCTCTACCGTCCAGCGGGCCCGAACGGCTGGACGAAAGGGATAAAAGGCCGAAATACAGTATGGCTCCCGCCACACCCAACGCGAGGACCGTTGCAATTACCAGTTTCAGACCGCTCTGGGGCCGCTCGCCCACCACCCGGCCGCTCTCACCGTGCACCGCCACCATCCGCCGCCGCCCCCGGTGCGCGTACGACACCAGCCACACCGGCAGCAGCACCAGCCGGTACCCCAGCCCCGCGTACACCGTCTCGATGCTCGGCACGTGCTGCTCGTCCCCGCCCACCCGGGCCCGCACCTCCCGCTCCACCTCGGCCGCCATCCGGGCCTTCGCCAGCTCCAGCCCCACCTCCGGCTCCAGGTCGTACGCTTGAATCCAGTACCCGCCGAGCATCTCCGGCGCGAACGCCACCGCGTCCCCCAGCGTCCAGTCCCGCAGCAGGTCCGCCAGCGCCGTCCCCTCCAGCCGCACTGTCGCCGCCACCGGCACCGCCGCGAACTCCCGGTCCACCCGGCCCGCCGCCGGGAACCACTTGACGCCCCGCACCCGGCCCGAGCCGCCCTTCGCCCACTCGTACTCCCCGCGCGCCGCCTTGTACTGCGAGCAAGTGCGCGCCTCCCACACCCAGAACGGCAGGTAGGCGCCCCGGAACGACTCCGACTCGTCGAGCTTGCGGAACGCGCGCGGCGCGAACCGGCCCCGCCGCGCCCACTCCCGCAGCAGCCTGCGCGCCGTGGCCCGCTCGATGCGGAACGGCACGAGCGCGTCCGGGGCCGTCAAGAGCTCCGCCGTGTCGTCGGCGTACCGCAGCTTCGCCTTGGGGGGCAACGCGGTCCAGTCGGGGTCGACGAGCCGCTTCAGGGCCGGGCGGCCGTGCAGTTCCGTGCCGCACGCGTCGCAGGAGAGGACGTGCGCGCCCGGGTCGGCGGGCAGCGGCTCGCCGCACGCGGTGCACGGCCGCACACTGTGAGGACTTCGAGGGAGCAAAGCCCACCATCCTTCCATTTCGGGCACTGCTCCCACTTTATGCGCCGCGCCCGCCGCTCGGAGGAAAACGGTTCGGGCACTTACCCATTCGAGAACGCAAGGCTTATAGGGCCCACGACGTGCGCCACTGGATATATCGGCTCGGCGGTGGCAGGATAGAGCGCGTGACGCCACGGAGGGGGATCACGTCTGCGCGTGATTATGCCGATCAGTACCGGCGTCTGCGTGCCCTCATGCGGTCCGGGCAGGTCGCCGAGGCCGTCGCGGAGGCCACGTGGATCGTCTACAACTCCGAGACCGTGCACCAGCGGGCCCAGGCGTGGCTGTTCATCCTCCAGGGCCAGATCTCCCAGCGCGCCACCGACAAGATCCCCGGCACCATCGACCAGGCCGGCGCCGCCGTCTCCCGCTGCCAGGACCCCCGCCTCACCGGCAAGTACCACGCGCTCGCGGCCTGGTACTACCACCACTACATCAAGGCCCTCGGCCTCACCGCCGAGCAGCTGGTGCTGTCCCGCCGCGCGCTCCAGGCCATGACCGAGGAGAGCCAGGCCGCCGTCGACGCCTGGTACGACCTGGCCGTGATCCTCTCCAACTGCGGCTACCAGCAGCAGGCCTCGCAGGCGCTCGACGAGTGCCACACCCTCGCCGAGGGCACCGGCGTCGGCCGCTCCTCTGTGGAGGGCGTCGAGGTGCGGGTGCGGGACGCGCTCCTGCGCTACTACACCGGCGACGCGCGGGCCTGCAACTACCTGCTGCTCAAGGAACTCCGCCGCGTCAAGCCGAGCCTGCACGAGCTCGATACCCGCGAGGTCGAGTGGATCCACTACGCGCTGGCCCGCGTCGGTTTGCTGGGCGCGGTGAGTGAGAACTGGACCGTGGAGCACCTCTTGCCGGAGGAGACCTCGTCGGTGGAGGCGATGGACCTGCGCACGCTGGCGCGCGCGTCGCGCCTCATCGCGCAGGCCCGGGGCCTTGAAGCGCTGGAGGTCCTGGAGGCGCGGGAGATCGGCGACGAGACCCTCGGCGTCATGGAGCCGCAGCACCTGCGTTCGCTGGCGCTGGTGGCGAAGGGCGACCACGCGGCGTCGATCCTGGCGGCGCACGCGACGACGTATGCGCTGTACAAGCAGATCAACGAGTTCCACACGATCTACCTGGATTCGGCTGGGGCGCTGGTGGACCGGGACCAGCTGCGGCGCGCGGTCGCGGGCTGGGCGGACCGGGCGAACACCGACGACCTGACGGGCCTGCCGAACCGCCGCCGCCTCGACGAGTTCCTGTCCGATGTGGACGGTGACGGGATGATCGCGGTCCTCGACCTCGACGGCTTCAAGGCCGTCAACGACACCCACGGCCACCAGGCGGGCGACGCGATCCTGCAGCGGGTCGCGGCGCTCCTGTCCAGTGTGGTCCGCACCGGGGACCTGTTGGCGCGCACCGGAGGCGATGAGTTCATCCTCGTCCTGCCGGGCGCCACGGAGTACGACGCGGACGCGGTCTCGCAGCGCATCCGCGTCGCGGTGTCGAGCGAGAACTGGGAGTACTCGGTCCCTGGCACCCCGGTCGACGTGTCGATCGGCTGGGCCCGCCTGGCCGCGGGCGGCAACCCGTCGCAGACGCTGTGGGCCGCCGACCAGGCGATGTACCAGATGAAGCGGTCCCGCAAGAATTTCTGGGAGGGGAACGCCTTACTGGCGCCCCGTCACTCGCAGGGTTCGTAGATCCTGTCGAGGTCGATCCCGGCGACGGCTCCGGCGAAGCCCTCTTCGTCGTAGTGCGCGCACGCGGCGGCGACGTTCTCCGGTTCGGACGCGTAGTCGACGGCCAGGATCAGCTTCCCGGCGTCGCGGATCGCGCGCGTGTTCTCCAGGTTCTCGGCGCACCAGTCCTCGGTGCACGGCTCGTCGGGGTTGAGGAAGAACAGCTCTTCGACGCCGATGCCGTCGATCGCGTCGAGGTAGCCGGGGTACTCCCGCAGCTCCGGGGAGTTCTGGACGAGGATCCGCAGGTCGTCCCCGGCGTACTCGTCGGCGTCGATGACGAGGTCGACCATCTTCTGCGCCAAGGACTCCCGGGTCTCGCCGGGCACGAGTGCGAGGTCGATCTCCTCGTACGCGTTCGGCACGTCGAGGTACACGCCGTCGAACCCGGCCTCCATCGCCTGGTCCAGGCGCGGCTGCATCACGAGGTCCCACCACTGCTGGTCCCAGTACTTGACGAAGTGCTCGTCGGGCCAGTCGCCCCACAGGTTCAAGACCATGTCCGTGGCGGATACGGCCGGGTACTCGGGTCGGTAGGTCTCGATGGAGCCCATGGTGAAGTACGCGTAGACGCTCTTGCCGGAGTCCTGGAGCGCGCCGATCTCCTCGGCGGTGAAGTAGCCCTCGCCGCCGTCGCGCGCGAGGTCGATGACGGCCGTGTCGAACGGCGCGTCCGCGAGTGCGTCGAGCGTGTCGTCCTCGTACCCGGAGAGCTGGTAGACCCAGTCCGAGGACCCCTCGTTCTCGGTCGCCTCCGCACCGGTGTCCTCGGTGCATCCGGCGAGGACCAGGGGGAGCACCAGCAGCGCGGCACGAAGTCGTCTCATGCTGCGCAGGATAGTCACTCGGCGCTGATGGCCTCGGCGACCGCTTCTACCGCTAGGGCCCGCACCACGTCCACCGACGCCCGGAGCCTGCCTGTCGAGGCCGCGACGAACGCGTCGCCGTCCATCCGGGTGTGCACCGGGCTGATGGCCTTCGCGAGGCCGTCGTGCGCGCCTTGCGCGACCAGCGCGCATTCGACCTTGTCGAGCCGCGCGTTCGTGACGACCGCGCCGATCGTCGTGTTCCGCCCGAACCCTTCGACCGCGAACCCCTCGGGCCGCAGCAGCCCCCGGTCCAGCGGCCCCGGTTCGCCGAACGCGTTCACCGCCGCGAGCGCGCTCACCGCGACGGGCCCGGCCCACACGGTGGCCGTCCGCAGCCCCGACGGGAGCGTCACGCCCCGCCACTGGCCCACCGTCGCGCCCCGGCCCGCCCCGACCGGCCCGTCCAGCGCGGGCTCGAACGGCGCCATCGCCGCGTCGCACGCCTCGTAGCCTTGGGCCGCACCGGGAACCGTCCCGGACCCGTCGAGGTCGTAGAGCCCGAGCGTCGGCACGATCGGGACCTTCCCGCCCGGCGTGACGACGCCCCGGCCGTGCTCGGCCAGCCAGCGCATCACCCCGTCGGCCGCCGCGAGCCCGAACGCGGACCCGCCGGTCAGCAGCACCGCGTCGATCCCGGTGTTCGACCGCAGCGGGTCGAGCAGCTCGATCTCGCGGCTGGCCGGGGCCCCGCCCCGCACCTCGCCTGAAGCGGTCGTGGCCTTCTCGAACAGCAGCACCGTGCAACCGGTGTGCTCGCCGGTCCAGTGGCCGACGCGAACTCCCATGTCCCGCATCCGGACAGAGTACCGTCACGGCCCCTCCGGCCGCCCCTGGAATTCGATAACCGAACGGTAACTAAGCTCATTGTGGACAGTGTCGCGGGACACCTGTGACCCACGCAAAATCCCTGGATTAAGCGGACGAGGACGCCTTAGCATTGAATACGAAGCCGAAGGAGCAGGAACGGAGCGGCGAACCCGCAACGTTCTCAGGCCCCGGCCCGGAAGCGGTCTTGACCGCGTCCGATTCCCGCCGTCGACAATGGCGTCATCGACGAGCGGCCCCCAAGAAATACAAACCGGCTCACCCTGCCGGGAAGGAATACATCATGTACGAGTTCGTAGGAGCATTCCTCGCAGTCGACGCCGCCAACACCGTTGCCAACTCGGCCCTGCCGAACGCTCCGGTCGTTGACGACGGGCGTGCCGACAAGCCTTACGCTTTCGGCGTCACCCGCCCGGAGAAGGTCCGCCTCTCGACCGCCGGCGTCCTGCGCCGGGCGGCCGACCGCGTCGAGGGCCGCGCCCTCGCCGGCCTGGCCCGCTAAGGACCGAGGCGAGCGCGCCCACAAGGCGCCGACCGCAAGACTGCACAACTCAACAATCCACTAGAACGCGACGCGCTGCGGCTGTCTCCCAAGGGCCCGGCGCGTTTCGCTCTCCCGGAGGCGGGCCCGGCCGTGAGGCGGGGCCCGCCTCCGGCGTCCACGGGAAAGGGCCCCGGCCATCGGCCGGGGCCCTTCGGGTTCCCTTGCGTGTCAGGCGCTTCCGACTACTCCTCGGCACCGGCCTTGCGGCGGCGTGCGGTGACGACCATGAGCACGACGCCTACGACGAGCACCGCGGCCGCGCCGGCGATGATCATCCCGAGCGACGTGCCGGTCTTCGGCAGCTTCGGCGTGGTGGAGCCGTTGCCGTTGCCGCTGGCGTTGACGGTGATGTCGGCCTTGTTGTTCTTCGCGTCGGCGTCGGCCACACCGGGGTAGCCGTCGTTGTTCAGCGCGGCGATCTCCAACGTGCCCTTGGCCGTCGAGGTCGCGTCGGTGATCTTCACCGTGACCTTCAGGTCGGCCTTCTCGCCGTCGCCGAGCGCGGCGATGAAGCACCCGAAGTCGATGCCGTCCGTGTTGATGTCCGGCGCGTAGGACGCGAACTCGTCAGCGGTCATGCAGGTCCAGTTCGCCTCCCCGGCCACGTCGACCAGCTCCAGGCCCTTCGGGAGCGTTCCGAGCACGTAGTACGAGCCGGGGCCGTCGAAGAACGAGTACGCGTCGGCCGGGCCGTCGTTCTTGACCGGCACGGTCAAGGTGACCTCAGCGCCCTTGGCGCCCTTCGCGTTCGCGTCCGCGATGCTCAGGTCGAAGGGGTTCGCGGTGGTCTCGATCGAGATGTAGCCCCAGTACTCGTCGGTGAACTCGGACTCGGGCTCCGAGACCTCGCGCAGGCCGAACAGGTTGTCCGAGGCCGGGTCCCATTCGAAGTCGCCGATCAGGATCGGGAGCGTCTCGGTGTCGACCGGAGTGAAGGCGTAGGTGCACACGCAGATGTCGACCGGGCCGGGCGCGGTCGCGTCCACGGCGTACTCGACCGGGACGGTCGGCGTGAACACGGCACCGACCTCATCGGGGAACTCGGTGATGATGCAGTAGGTCGCGCCTTCCTCGACGTAGCAGTTGTCGTAGTCGGCGATCGTCTCGGCGCCGCCGTAGGTCGAGTGCTGGAACTCGGCGAGGATGGCGGCCGTGTTCTCGGGGATCGGGTTCTCCTGCAGGAGCTCCGGCTGCACTTCCACGGTCGAACCGGGCTTCACGCCGGTGAAGTCGACATTGCTGTGCGCGTACGGCCACACGAGGTCGGAGCCGCTCGGCGGCAGGACCTCGATCTCGCTTTCCTCGCTGTAGACGACTTCGCCGTCCACGAGCAGGTCGAGCGCGTACGGGTAGGTGCCGACCGAGGCTATGTCGGGGACCTCGCCGTCGAACTCCCAGCGGAGGTCCGCCGGGGCGTCGTCCTGGACGCACTCGACGCTGGTGCCGGCCTCGTCCGCGGTACAGCGGTCGCCGATGTCGCCGCCCGAGAACACGAACGTGCCGTCAGGGGCGTCGATGTTCAGCTCCACGGCGACGGTGTGCTCGCCGGGGGTGAAGTCGTCCCCGAAGTAGACCTCCCAGCCCTGGAGCTGCGGGTCCTCAGCGGCGTAGAACGAGTTCATGCCGAGGAACGTCTCGACGGGCTCGGGGGTCTGCGCGGCGGCGGGGAGCGCGAACGCCCCGACGCCGAGTGCCGCCGTCCCGAGGACGGCCGAGGCGCGCAGACCCGCGCGCTTCGGTGAGGGGATTCCCATGGTGTGGTTTCCTTTGCAGTTGTCCGGGCCGCGCCCGAATGAAAAGTTCCTTTGCATCTAAACGCCCCAGACCCGGTGAACGGTTGCGTGATCGTTTACTTGCCGGTTACTCGGCGCGGCAGCGGAACCGGGCGCACGGGCACGCGAACGGGCCCCGGACGCACTTCCGGGACCCGCTGGGTTTCCTTGCGTATCAGTCGGTTTCAGCTACTCCCCGGCACCGGCCTTGCGGCGGCGGGAGGAGAGGACGAACATGACCACGCCGACCGCGAGCACCGCGACCGCGCCGCCGATGATCATGGACATCGAGGCACCGGTCTTCGGGAGGTTCCCGGAGCCGCCGCCGAGCGAGAACACGGCCTCGTTGTTCTTGAGGTCGCTGTCCAGCTGGCCCGGGTAGCCGTCGTGGTCCATGCCGACGACCTTCAGCGAGCCGTCCGACGCTTTGCTCGAGCTGGTGATCTCGACCTTCACGTCGAGACTGAGGGACTCGCCGTCGCCGAGCTCGCTGAAGAAGCAGACGAAGTCGAACTCCTCCGAGGCCGCCGGGTCGCCCGGGGGCAGGTAGCCCGCCCACTCTTCGGGGCAGCTCCAGCCGTCACCGGAGACCGAGACCAGGTCGAGCCCGGTAGGCAGCGTCCCGAACAGGACGTAGGTGCCGGGGCCGTCGAAGATCGAGATGGCTCCGGCCGGTCCGTCGTTGCCGACCTCGACCTTGACGGTGGTCTCGGTGTTCTTGGCGCCCTTGGCGTTCGCCTTGTCGACCGAGAGGTCGTACAGCTGACCGGTGCCGCGGAAGTCGATGAAGCCGAAACCGTCGTAGTGGTCGGGGTCCGCGTTCTCGCTCACGAGGGTCGTTCCGAACAGGTTGTCCGAACCCGCGTCCCATGAGAGGTCGCCGTACTCGGATTCGAGCATCTCGGCGTCGAGCGGGCGGACGCCCCAGTAGCAGCCGCAGACCTCGAAGCTGCCCGGGACCTCGGCGTCGAGCGTGAAGCTGACCGGGCTCGGTTCGAAGAGGCCGTTGGGAACCTCCTCGAAGTCGGTGACGATGCAGGTGACCCCGTTGGAGCCGCCGCCCCAGAACGAGTCGACGCAGTTGTCGTATCCGGCGACCGCTTCGAGCGCGCCGTCGAGGATGTAGTTCGGCTCCGCGAACCCGATCGCCAGGGCCTCGGTGCCTTCCGGGAGGTCGCCGTTCTGCATGTACTGCGGAGCGGCCTCGACGGTCGCGCCGGGGTCGAGCTCGTACTGGAGGCTGTCGTGGAGGAACGGGTACTCCTCTTCGCCGCCTTCGTTGCCGATGATCTCGAGGGTGCCCGGCTCGGTCGCCACGGTCTCGCCGTCCACGGTCACCGTCACGGTGTAGTCGTAGACGCCGGAGTACGCCCAGTCTTCGGCCTGGTACTCGATGGCGACGGAGTCGCTGGCGGCGACGCCGGGGATCTCGCAGTCGAGCACGGTGTTCTCGATGTTCGCCACGCACTCGTTGTCGCCGAAGCGGAACCGGAGCTCGTTGTCGGGGATCTCGATCTCGAGCGAGACGCCGAGGTCGTGCACGCCGGGCTCGAAGCCGTCGCCGAACTCGACGTCGACGCTGCCGAGGTAGGCGCCGCCGCCGACCTCGACCGGGCTGGGCAGGTCGTAGGTGATCGTCTCGGGCTCGGGCACGTCCTGCGCCTGGGCGGGGAGGGCGAACGCGCCGACGCCGAGTGCGGCGGCGCCGGTCACGGCAAGCAAGCGCTTACCGGCGTTTTTAGGGTACGAGGGATACATGATCGGCTTCCTTTGTGGAGGGACGGCACCGCTGTGTTCAGGGGCGGGGCCGGTCGGGTGACTTGACATCAGCTAGACGCAACGGGTCGGTCACTGGTTGCAACGACGAATATGAATTTCCCGAAGCAACGTTCCCGAGGAAGCGAACAGGGCGCCCGGCCGTAACGGCCGAGCGCCCTGTGGCGGAAGTAAAGAGCTGTTACGCCTTCCAGCCCGGAATCGGGAAGGACTTCGTGTGCTCGCGGATCTCACCGGCGATCACGTCGAGCTCGTTGTCCTTGCCGTCCTTGGCCGCGGCGACGGCCCGGTCGATCCAGCCCGCGATGAGGTCCATGTCGCCCTCGGTCATGCCGCGCGTGGTCACCGAAGCGGTGCCGATGCGCAGGCCCGACGGGTCGAACGGCTTGCGCTGGTCGAACGGGACCGAGTTGAAGTTCAGCTCGATGCCGGCCGCGTCCAGGGCCTTCGCCGCGGGCTTCCCCGGAATGTCCTTGCTGGTCAGGTCCACCAGGATCAGGTGGTTGTCGGTGCCGCCCGAGACCAGGTCGAACCCGCGCGAGGTCAGGCCCGTCGCGAGCGCCTTCGCGTTCTTGACGATCTGCGCCGCGTAGTCCTTGAAGGAGTCCTTCGCGGCCTCCTTCAGCGCCACCGCGATCGCCGCCGTGGTGTGGTTGTGCGGGCCGCCCTGGAGGCCCGGGAAGACCGCCTTGTCGATGGCCTTCGCGTGCTCCTCCTTGGTGAGGATCATCGCGCCGCGCGGGCCGCGCAGGGTCTTGTGCGTGGTCGTGGTGACGACGTCGGCGAGCCCCACCGGGGTCGGGTGCGCGCCACCGGCGACGAGGCCGGCGATGTGCGCGATGTCGGCCATGAGGATCGCGCCGACCTCGTCCGCGATGGCCTTGAAGCCCGCGAAGTCGACGGTGCGGGGGATCGCGGTCCCGCCGCAGATGATCATCTTCGGGCGCTCGGCGCGCGCGATCTCGGCGACCTCGTCGAGGTCGATCCGGCCGGTGTCGCGGCGGACCCCGTAGTGCACGGCGTCGAACCACTTGCCCGTGGCCGAGACCTTCGCACCGTGGGTCAGGTGCCCGCCCGCGGGCAGCCCCATGCCGAGGACCTTGTCGCCCGGGTTCAGGAACGCCATGTAGACGGCCAGGTTGGCGGGGGAGCCGGAGTACGGCTGCACGTTCGCGTGGTCGGCCCCGAAGAGCGACTTCGCCCGGTCGATCGCCAGCTGCTCGACGACGTCGATGAACTGCTGGCCCTCGTAGTAGCGCTTCCCGGCGTACCCCTCGGAGTACTTGTTGGTCAGGATTGACCCGGTCGCCTCCATGACCGCCTGGGACACGTAGTTCTCGGACGCGATGAGGCGGATCTTCTCGGACTCGCGGCGTCCCTCGTTCTCGATGGCCTGTTCGATCTCGGGGTCGATGGCCGCGAGCGACGCGGTGAGGGCCTCGTAGGCGTCGGACATGACAATGCTCCTCGCTGATCGGCATGATCTCGCACGGCGACCGGGCAGGTGGCCTTGATGCCCCGAGCATAGCCGGACCTGCTCAGCGGGGCACCCTGCGTTTCCTCCCCTGTGAGACGGGACCACCTGGATCACCTCACTCGATCGGCCATACGAGACTCCATTGCGTACACGCAGTACGGTGCGACGTATGTCACCTAGATACGCCGCGAAGACCGTCGGCGCCGGGTTCGCGGTCGCGGCGCTCGCCGCGCTCGCGCAGCTCGGGCTGGCCTACGGCTTCGGACTCCTCTCCTGGGCGGACGCCGCTCCCGGCGCCGCCGACCCCGTCCTCGACTACCGCTCGAACGCGAACCTCGCCTGGGTGGCCTGGTTCTCGGCCGCCTCGTGCGTGGTCGGCGGCCTCGCCTCCGGCGCGATCGGCTCCCGCGCCGCCGCCCGGCTCGGCCCCGCGATCCGCGTCACCGCGGTGTTCGCGAGCGCCCTCGGCGCGTTCGCGGTCGGCCCGCTCGTGTCGCTCTCTGCCGAGGAAGGCGCGGTGTTCGACGCCTTCGCGACCGAACCGCTCATCGCCGCCGGTCTCGGCGCGGCCGTCGGTTTCGCGCTGGCGCTCATCGGCCTGAGCTCCCGCTCGGTCGCGGTGAACGTGGGCGCCTCGGTCGCCCTCGTCTGGCTCCTCGCCGTCCTGTCTGAATTCTGGGAGGTCGGCGACCTGGCCTCGCCGGTCACCGAGCTCGGCGTCTGGGGCTCGTGGGCCGCTCCCGGCACGGCCCTCGGCTACCGGGGCCTGTCGATCGCGGTCCCGTTCGTGATCGGCTCGGCGCTCATCGGCGTGATCGTCGCCGTGATCGCCCGGCGCGGCCCGATCTCCAGCTCCGGCTACCGCATCGCGGCGGCCTCCGGGATCGCCGGGCCGCTCATCGTCACCGTGGCGCACCTGGTCGCCGGGCCTTCGCGGGCCGACGACGTCGAGTCGATGTCGGTGCTGCTCGTGGGCCCGTACGCCGCGATCGCCGGGCTCCTCGGATCGCTGATCGTCTGCGCGCTCCCGAAAGCGGGCGGCCAGATCGACGACACCCCGCAGCCTGCACGCGAGGAGCGCACCGGCCTGGTCGAGACCGCGCCCGGCTGGACCGTCCCCGAACCGGCCTCGGCCTACGACGAGCAAAAGGGCGACACCAAAGACCTCCCGGGGAACGACGACCCCGAACTCGACTGGGTCCAGGAACTCAAACCCGTCGAGCCCGGCGCGACGAAGACCGCCGAGCCCGAGGCCGAACCGGATACGAAGAAGCCGGCCCGCCGCAAGACCACCCGCAGCCGCCGCAAGATCAACACCGACGAAGCAGAGTCCTAGGGACGCAAGCGAAACGGCCGGGCCCTCGGGCCCGGCCGTCTCACTTCGTCAAACCTCCCACTCGTGCACCGGCCGACCGTCGGCCGACCGGGCCGCGTAGTCGAGCACCATGGCCCGCAGCGCGTCCCGCCGCTCGAGCCGCTGCCGGTGCTCGGCCACCTGGACCCGCGCGACCTGCCAGGTCGCGCCGTTCACACCCCGGCGGCACCGCGCCTCGATGATCCCGAGGAAGCGCCCGATGTCGCGGCTCACCACGCCCATCGCCGCCAGTCCCTCGGCCGCGGCGGGCAGCAGCTCGTCCAGGACCAGCGCCCGCGCCGGGACGAGGCCCCGGCCCGGCCACCACTGGTCGGCCTGGATGCCGTGCCGCGCCGCCGAGCGGAAGTTCGCCGCGGCCTGCGCGAAGTCCATCCGCTCGCTCAACGGGACCGGCGCGTTCGCGTAGTACACGACCAGGCCGTAGAAGAACGCCATGTTCGCGCAGATGTCCGCCGCCGTCGGCCCCGCCGCGACCACCCGGTTCTCCACCCGCACGTGCGGGCGGCCCGAGTGGACGTCGTAGACCGGGCGGTTCCACCGGTACACCGTCCCGTTGTGGTACCGCAGCTCCCGCAGCGACGGGACCCCTCCGGCGGCGGTCACCGCGAGCGGGTCCTCCTCGTCGCACAGCGGTAAAAGCGGCGCGAAGTGCCGGTAGTTCTCATCGAACAGCTCCAGGACGCCGTCGATCCAGCGCTCCCCGAACCACGCCCGCGGCTTCGCTCCCGACTCGCGCTGGTTCGCGCGCCGCGTGTCGGTCCCCTGCTCGAAGAGGATCACCCGCGTCTCGGCCCACAGCTGCCGCCCGAACAGGTACGGCGAGTTCGCGCCCGTCGCGACCTGCGCGCCCGCGATCGCCTGCGCCGCGTTCCAGTACCTCGCGAAGTCCTCAGGGGACACCTGCAGGTGGAACTGGACGGAGGTGTTCGCAGCCTCCGGCGCGATCGACGCGGACGTGAAGTCCACCGACTCGGCCCCGCGGATGTCGATGCGCAGGTGCTCCCCGCGCTGGGCCATGATCTCCTCGTTGAGGATGCGGTACCGCTTCGTCCTCGACAGCGCGTCGACGCTCATGTGGTCGGTGAACAGCGTCGGCATCGTCCCGATAGGACAGATGCGCACCCCGGCCTTGTCCCCGGCCTCCCGCACCTCCGACAGCACCGCCGCCAGATCGCTCTCGTACCAGGAGATCCCGGCCCCGTCCAGCAGCCTCGGCGGCAGGTTCAACTCGATGTTGAAGGCGCCCAGCTCATGCTGGGCGCCGTAGAGCGCGTCCTCCTCGCCCGACGTATGCAGGTGCTCCAGTACCGCGTCGTTGGCGAAGGCCGGATCACCGTTCGGCTCAACGAGGTCGAGCTCGAGTTCCAGGCCCGTCATGGGCCGGTCCCGGTCCAGCCGCCGATCGGCCAAGAGCTGCGCGAGGGCCGTCCGGCCCGCCTGGAGTCTCGCTGTGTACGCGGGATGATCCCAGTGCCGCAGGGCAGAACCGGTCACCTCGTCCCCCATATTTTCCTCCCCAGGAATGAAAGGTCCATCAACCTTAAGACTTTCGGTCATGTGCTGGCTACCAAGGGAGAAGCACTTTCGTCCCGAATGGTGTGGATCGCGCTCATATTAGGGACCGGCGTTCCGCCGTAGTGTCGGGATCTTGACACAACAGGGTTTCGGAAGTTCACTATCTGTATCAGGGCAGCTCATGACCGCAGTTGCCCCCGACACGTACTGCTGCCGAATAGGGACGCAGGGTGTGCGCTATAAGATGCCCGCGTGACCGACCAGAGCCCGTCCCGCCGGCCCGCCGACTTCCTCGCCGCCCACCGCGGCGGCGGACTCGCCACGCTCCTCGACCAGCGGGGCGCGGCCTATTTCGCCTACGCCGCATGGCGAATGGGCCTCAAGCCGACCCACATCTCGTTCGTGAACCTGGTCCTCGGCCTGGCCGCGAGCGCCGCCGTCATCGCCTACATCCCGGCCGCGAAGGACGGCGCCCCGTGGTGGCCCGTCGCGCTCAGTGCGCTCGTGCTCTGGCAGGTCGCGTACATGCTCGACTGCGCGGACGGCCAGCTCGCCCGCGTCACCGGCACTGGCTCCGATGCGGGTGCGCGCGTTGACATCCTGTGCGACATCGCGATCCAGGCCTCGGTCGTCGCCGTGGTCGTGGCCGTCGCCGACGCCTACACGCCCTGGCTGCCCGCCTGGTCCGGCGCGGCCTTCGCGGCCCTGTGGATGACCAACCTCGTCACCGCCGTCATGGCCAAAGAGGACGACGGCGTCTCGATGGTCAAGAGCACCAACATCGTCGTCCGCCTGATCAAGCTCGTGCGCGACTACGGCTTCATCATCGTGGTCATCGCCCTGGCCCTGATCCGGCCCGAGCTCATGTGGCTGGTCCTGGTCGGCTTCGGCGCGGTGAACGCCCTCTTCCTGCTGGCGAGCATCGCGAGCAACGCCCGAGCCAGCCTGCGTTAGGACGCGATCAGTTCCTCGTAGATCTCGATGAGGCGCCGCAGCGTCACTTCGGGCGCGAAGACCGATTCGTAACGGGCCCTGGCGTTCCCGGCGAAGCTCTGATCCTTCGCCACGGCTTCGAGGCCCCGCGCGAGCGCTTCGGGCTCCGGCTCGACCGCCACGCCCGCAGGCGCTTCCGTGTCGGCCCCGGCGATGAACGGCGCCCCGCCCATGCGGGTCGCCACGATCGCGCGGCCCGCCGCGAGCGCCTCGATGCCCGTGGTCGGCAGGATGTCCTGCCAGATCGAAGGCACCACCACGGCCGCCGAAGCGGCCAGGGCCGCGTCCCGCTCGGCAGGCTCCAGCTGCCCGAGGTACTCGATGTCGCCGCGTTCAGCCGCCGCAGCC
The DNA here is from genome assembly GCF_055586545.1 of Glycomyces sp. NPDC050141. Taxonomy (NCBI): domain Bacteria; kingdom Bacillati; phylum Actinomycetota; class Actinomycetes; order Glycomycetales; family Glycomycetaceae; genus Glycomyces; species Glycomyces sp. NPDC050141. The sequence goes on from NZ_JBVJHZ010000005.1 coordinate 123,920, forward strand.
TCTACAAGGGACCGCAGCGGTCCGTCGCCCGCGATCCGCAGCACCTGCCCCGGCAGGTCCGCCTGCCGCCACGCGTCGAGCAGCAGCGCCACGCCCTTCTCGGGCACGAGCCGCGCCCCGAACAGGAACCCGTCGCCGAGCGGCACGACCCCGGGGTCGGCCACGGCGTTCGGCTTCACCCGGATCTGCCGGTCCTCGATGCCGATGCTCCGCAGGTACGCGGCCATCGCGTCGGTCAGCGCGATGAACCGGTCCACGCCGCGCCACGTCCCCTGGTGCACCCCGAGTGCGACGGCCATCACGGCGCTCTGCGCGCGCGACCCCCGGTAGCAGGCGTGCAGCACCCCGGGCCCGTTCCAGCGCTTCCCGTGGCAGTCCCGGCAGTCGTGCCCGTCCCTGAAGTAGAGCCCGTTGACGCAGTCGTGCCGGTAGTTGTGAATGGTCTGCACCACTTTGACGCCGTGCCTGTGGGCGGTCCCCACCACCGAAGGGGACAAGAGCGGGTACGGGTTGTGCAGGTGCAGCAGGTCCGGCCGCTCGCGCTCCAGCAGCGCGGCCAGCTCCCGCTGCGTCCCGGCCGCGTGGATCGGCGACGCGGCCAGTACTGCTTTCTTATGCGCGGGAAGCGAAGCGATCTCGTCGGAGGACCGCAGGAACGGCACCACCCCGACGCCCGCCTCGCGCAGCGCCCCGATCTCGTAGTCCACGATCGTGTTCTCGCCCGACGGCTGCGCCGAGGAGTACCTGTTGTGGGCGATGACGATCTTCACGGGGTCCCTCTGGTGCTCTGGGGGTGGCGCGGACGGCTTTCGGCTCGGCCGAACATACCGCAGCGGTCGAATAGGTGTAGGTTGTCGGGTACCGTGTCGGCGGGCCGCCCGGCCGAGATCACGCAGTCGAAGACGCAAGCCTGATCTCCACCCGCGGACACTCACCTCCACCGTAAGCTGACGACCGCAGGGATGTGCAGTGGCTACGAGCCTGGAACGCCCAGCAAAGGATCTCCACGGAAGTGGAGGTGCTCCGTACGGACGGACGGGGACGCCGGTGGCTCGTACTCGCGAAACCGGTGACCCGCAGCTCGTCACCAACGGGGTCACCCGGTCCACCTGGCGCCGCCTCGTCCGGGCCTCGAACTGGCACCGGTACTACCAGGCCGCCCTCGTGGGCGCGGACCTGTTCGCCACCCTCCTCGCCACCGTCGTCACGGTGAACCTCACGGCCTCGCCCGACGCCGGGTTCGACACGAACGACCAGCTGCACTTCTTCTACCTCACGGTCTGGCTGCTGCTGCCCCTCGCGTGGCTGCTCGCCCTGTGGGGCACCGGCTCCTACGACCGCCGCTACTTCGGCATGGGCAACGAGGAGTTCAAGCGGGTCATCCGCGCCTCCATGTTCATGCTGGCCCTCGTCTCCTTCGCCGCGCTGACCTTCAAAGCCGACGTCTCGCGCGTCGCGGTCGCGGTGATCCTGCTCGCGGCGGCCGTGCTCGTCTCGGCGTTCCGCTACGGCGCCCGCTACGGCCTGCACCGGATGCGCGCCTCGGGCCGCGGCGTGCAGCGCGTCCTGCTCATCGGCTCCTACCCCGAGGCCCTCGAGGTCTACCGGACGGTGCGCCGCGCCTCCGCCGCCGGGCTCGTCCCCGTGGGCATATACGTGACCGAGGGCGCCTCCTCGGTCCGCAACCTCGACACCCCGGTCCCGGTCTTCGCCGGGACCGATGTCGTGACGTGCGCCGAGCAGCTCGAGGCGGACACGCTCGCGGTCTGCGGCTCGGCCTCGGCCGACGCGTCCGACCTGCGCCGCCTCGCCTGGCAGCTCGAAGGGACCGGCCGCGACCTCGTGGTCGCCCCGCAGCTGACGGACATCGCGGGCCCGCGCGTGCACATCCGCCCCGTCGAGGGCCTGCCGCTCCTGCACGTCGAGGAGCCGAAGATCTCCGGCATCGGCTGGCTGGTCAAGAACGTCCTCGACATCTCCTCCTCCGTGCTCGGCCTCATCCTGCTCTCGCCGCTGTTCCTCGGCGTCGCGATCGCCATCAAGATGGACAGCCCCGGGCCGGTGTTCTTCCGCCAGAACCGGGTCGGCCGCGACGGCGAGACCTTCAGCTGCTGGAAGTTCCGCACCATGTACCTCGACGCCGAGGAGCGCCAGGCCGCGCTCATGATGCACAACGAGACCGACGGCCTCCTGTTCAAGATGAAGGACGACCCCCGCATCACCAACGTCGGCAAGTGGCTGCGCGCCACCTCTATCGACGAGTTCCCGCAGCTGGTCAACGTGGTCCGCGGCGAGATGAGCCTCGTCGGCCCCCGCCCGCTCCCGGCCGAGAACGGCGACTTCCTCGGCGACGTGCGCCGCCGCCTCCTGGTCCGCCCCGGCATCACCGGCCTGTGGCAGGTCTCGGGCCGCTCCGACCTGTCCTGGGACGACGCGGTCCGCCTCGACCTCTACTACGTCGACAACTGGTCGCTCACGACCGACCTTCAGATCCTGTTCCGCACGGTCGCTGTAGTGTTGCGCCGAAAGGGCGCGTACTAGACGGGCACACCGGCGTGCGTTGAGCCAACACTCAGCTTGCGCCCAGGTGAACGCCAGGCCAACCCTGATAATCTTGGATCTTGATGACTACTTACGGAACCGGCAGCCGCATCCTCGTGACAGGCGGCGCGGGCCTGGTGGGCAGCCACCTCGTCGACGCGCTCCTCGCGAAGGGCTGCGATGTGACCGCCGTCGACAACTTCGTCACCGGGACTCGCGAGAACCTGGCGGCGCACCCCAACCTGACCGTCGTCGAGGCCGACGTCACCGAGGGGCTGCCCGTCGGCGACGAGCCCTTCGACGCGGTCCTGCACTTCGCGTGCCCGGCGAGCCCGGTCGACTTCGAGACCATCCCGCTGGAGATCCTCCGCGTCGACTCGATCGGCACGTTCCACGCGCTCGACCGCGCGCTCGCGGACGGCGCCCGCTTCCTCATGGCCTCGACCTCCGAGGTCTACGGCGACCCGCTCGTCCACCCGCAGCCGGAGTCCTACTGGGGCAACGTGAACCCGGTCGGCATCCGCTCCTGCTACGACGAGGCGAAGCGCTTCAGCGAGGCGGCCGTCGCGGCCTACCACCGCCACAAGGGCCTGGACGCGGCGATCGTGCGGATCTTCAACACGTACGGCCCGCGCATGCGCCCCGACGACGGCCGCGTCATCCCGAACTTCATCTCGCAGGCCCTCGCGGGCGAGCCGCTGACGATCTACGGCGACGGCACCCAGACGCGTTCGCTCTGCTACGTCGACGACCTGGTGCGCGGCCTGATCATGCTCCTCGAGTCGGGGGAGTACGGCCCGGTCAACCTCGGCACCGAGTACGAGCTCACCGTTGGGGAGATGGCCGACATCATCCTGCGACTGACCGGCTCGTCCTCGACGATCGAGTACAAGGACCGTCCTTCGGACGACCCGGAGCGCCGCCGCCCCGACCTCACCGCGGCCCGCGAACTGCTCGGCTACGAGCCGCAGGTCCACTATGAGTCGGGTCTCAAGACGACCATCGATTACTTCGCCACCAAGCCGTAAGGTGTTCGGACTCACCGTCACCTTTCAGGATTCTGAAGTACGACTGGGGCTTGCGCGCCCGAGGTCCCTGGCGGCCACCACGTAAGCTGGGATCATGACGCAATATGGCTCCAATTACCGCGGCAGCGCCTCGGTGCCTCCCGCCGGTGGTGGCGGTGCCCGTGTTGCCGCGGAGGCGGCCGGCGGCCCCACCCGCCGGGGCCTCATCGGCTCCGGGATCGGCCTGGTGGCCTCCATCGCGGCGGCCGGGGGCGGCTTCGCCGTCTGGTCCACCGCCAACAGCACCAACGAGGACCTGGACCGCGCGTTCGACCTCGACGCCATCCCCGAGGAGGACCGCCCCGAGCGCCTCAACGAGGCGATGAACCTCCTCGTGATCGGCTCCGACCACCGCGAGGGCAACGACGAGGCCGACGCGCGCTCGGACACGACGATCCTGATGCACGTCAACGAGGACGGCAACGCCGCCTACGGCATCTCGATCCCGCGCGACCTCTACGTCTACATCCCCGAGGACCCCGAGGCGACGGTCTCGGACACGCTCGACAAGTTCAACGCGGCCTACGCGTGGGGCGGCGTGAACCTCACCGTGCGCACCATCGAGAACCTCACCGGCGTGCGCATCGACCACATCATCGAGATCGACTTCAACGGCCTCGTCGCGGTCGTCGATGCGCTCGGCGGCGTCACCATGGACGTCGAGGCCGCGGACGCGGACGGCTACATCACCGACCCGCCCGGCATCGAGTCGATCCACGGCGACCACATGTTCTTCGAGGCCGGTCCGAACAAGCTCTACGGCGACGAGGCCCTGGACTACGTGCGCCAGCGCTACCAGTACAACGAGGGCGACTTCGCCCGCATGCGCCACCAGCAGGAGCTCATCAAGGCCATCATGGACTCCGCACTGAGCGCGGGCGTCCTGACGGACGAGGACAAGCTCACCTCCTTCATCTCGTCCACTTCGGACGCGGTGAAGGTGGACACCGAGTTCAACGCGGTCGCCACGGCCATCAACCTGATGGACATGCGCAGCGACGACCTCATCTTCATGACCACGCCGAACCTCGGCACGGGCGAGCAGGGCGGCCAGTCGGTCGTCGTCTACGCCGACGACCCGGAGGACCCCGCGGCGAGCAACCCCGAGGCCGTGAGCCTCTGGGAGGCCGTGCGGGACGACAAGGTCGCCGAGTGGATCGCGGCGAACCCCGAGGACGAGGAAGAGTAGCCAGACTCGACCGAAGGGCCCGGACGGATGCGTTCGGGCCCTTCGTCGTTCCCTCGCGTTTTCGCGACCGCTGTGGACGGTTGTCATCTGAAGTGGTTGGTGTGCCTAGTGATTCGTTTGAAGCAAATGTGAGCACTGTGGCCCGATGGGGTGATCCCGACGTTCCGCGGTGTGATCAAGGTCGTAGGATATTTTCACCGTTCCTTCGACGAAGAGGCTGCACCGATGGCAGAGAACGCAGACGAGTACGTCCCCGACTTCGACATCTCCAGGCCCTCCATCGCCCGCGTCTACGATGCGACTCTCGGCGGCAAGGACAACTTCGCGGTCGACCGCGAAGGCGCCGCGATGATCGCGAAGTACGTCCCGAAGATCAAAGAGGCCAGCCAGGACAACCGCCTCGGCCTCTCCAAGGGCGTCGAGTACGTCGCGAAGCAGGGGGTCGACCAGTTCCTCGACATCGGCGCGGGCCTGCCGACGATGGAGAACACGCACCAGGTCGCGCAGCGCGTCAACCCGGACGCGAAGGTCTGCTATGTGGACAACGACCCGATCGTGCTCGCGCACGGCCGGGCCCTCCTGGCCGACAACGAGTCCACGACGATCGTGACCGCGGACCTGCGCGACCCGCAGAGCATCCTCAACCACCCCGAGGTCAACAAGTTCATCGACTTCACCCGCCCCGTGGGGCTCATGGTCGTGGGCCTGATGATGCACTTCCACCCCGACGAGGACCCGGGCAGCTGGATCAGGACGCTGCTCGACGCGTGCCCGAGCGGGTCGTACCTGCACATCACCGACTTCGCGAACACCGGCTTCCCCGAGCAGAAGGCGATGGAGACCTCCTGCATCCAGGCGCTCGGCAACGGCTGGATCCGCACGCCCGAGCAGATCACCGCGCACTTCCAGGGCCTGCCGCTGGTGCCCCCGGGCCTGGACTACCCGACTCGCTGGTTCCCCGGCGAGCCCGACCGCGAGGTCCCGGCTGAGGCCGACCTCGAAGAGCACCAGCGCATCATCATGGCCGGCGTGGCCTACAAGGCCTAGCGCCCGAGACTTCGGCGGCGCGTGCCGGCAGGGAAGCGCGCCGCGTCCCCACGTTCGATTGAGGAAGAGGCAGAGCCCATGTCAGACAACGAAGCGTACGTCCCCGACTTCGACATCTCCCGTCCCACGATCGCCCGCGTCTACGACGCGATCCTCGGCGGCAAGGACAACTTCGCGGCCGACCGCGAAGGCGCCGCGGCGTACATGAACCACGTGCCCAACTCCCGCGAGGTCGCGATCGACAACCGCCTCGGCCTGGAGAAGGGCGTCGCCTATATGGCGAAGCACGGGATCGACCAGTTCCTCGACGTCGGCGCGGGCCTGCCGACGATGCGCAACACGCACCAGGTCGCCCAGGAGATCAACCCGGACGCGAAGGTCGTGTACGTCGACAACGACCCGATCGTGCTCGCGCACGGCCGGGCCCTCTTGGCCACCAACGAGTCCACGACGATCGTGACCGCTGACCTGCGCGACCCGCAGAGCATCCTGGACCACCCGGACGTCAGGAAGGTCATCGACTTCGACCGCCCGATCGGCCTGATGGTCGTGGGGCTCTTCATGCACTTCCACGACTCGGAGCACCCTGGCGAGTGGGTCGGGCACCTGCTCGACGCGTGCCCGAGCGGCTCCTACCTGCTGATGACGGACTTCGCCGACACCGGTGAGGAGCAGCAGAAGGCCATCGAGAAAGCCGGCCTCGAAGCGCTCGGCAACGGCTGGGTCCGCAAGCCCGAGAAGATCCTCGCGCACTTCCAGGGCCTGCCGCTCGTCGAGCCGGGCCTGGAGTGGGTGCCGCGCTGGTTCCCGGGCGACCCCGACCACGAGGTCCCGGCCGCCGAGGACCTCGAGCCGTACCACCGGATCATGATGGCCGGTCTGGGCTACAAGGCATAGCGAACGAAATAGGAGGCGCGCGCCGGCCCGGCGCGCGCCTTTGGCGTTCTCACGGCGAAGAAGCCTCACCCGATCGGGTGAAATCGCGAAATCGCTGCAGGAACGTCCAGACCCCGCGGCCGTTACTAGCTGTAACGGTCTTTCAGGATCTGGTGCAGGAAGTCCTGGGTCCGGTGCGGCTGCGTGGCCTGGATGCACAGGTGCTCCATGGCCGCCTGGTAGGCGTCGATCTCGTTGTCGCGCTCGAGGTACAGGCCGCCGGTGAGGTGCTCCAGGTAGATGACGTCGTTGAGTTCCTCGTAGGCGAACCGCAGCCAGGTGAAGGGCGCGCCCGCGCCGGAGTGGGCCCCGGCGGTGAACGGCACGATCTGGACGCGGACGTTCGGCTTGTCGCAGTACTCGATGAGGGCCTTGATCTGCCCGTGCATGACGTTCGCGCCGCCGAAGGGGCGGTGCAGCGCGGCCTCGTCGATGACGGCCCACAGCTCGGGCCGCTTCTCGGTGCGGTCCAGGATCTCCTGGCGCTTGATGCGCACCTCGATGCGCTTGTCGATCTCGGTGAGCGGGGTGTGGCCGTAGCCGAGCATCATGACGGCGCGGGCGTACGCCTCGTGCTGCAGGAGGCCGGGGATGACCTGCACCTCGTAGGTGCGGATCATGGAGGCGGCGCCCTCCATCTCGAGGTAGTTGCTGAACCAGTCGGGCAGGAAGTCGTTGTACCGCTTCCATTTGCTGGGCCGGTTGGCCTCGCGGGCCATCTCGACGACGCGCTTGATCTCGTCTTCGTCGGTGACGCCGTACATGATCATCAGGTCTTCGACGTCGCGCAGGCGGAAGGAGACGCGGCCCAGCTCGATGCGGCTGATCTTGGAGGCGTCGGCGCGGATCTCGTAGGCGGCGTCCTCGCGGGAGATGTCGGCGTCCTGGCGCAGCTGCCGGAGCTTGCCGCCGATCATGAGGCGCAGCGTGGTCGTCCCGCTAGGCAGGTCGTCCGGGTTGAGTTTCGCCATTGCTCACCTCCCTCCGAGATCAAGTCGCAGTGGACGAAAAACTCACCCTGACAGGGTAACCGCTCGGGCGGCCCCGCCAGGGTGAGTGTGCAGCCCTTGGGCTCTCGCCCGGAGGCTGTCTAACCGATCATGTCGTCGAACTCGCCGTCCTTGGCGCCTTCGACGAGCGCCCGGATCTCGGCGACCGTGTAGATCAGCGCCGGGCCCTCGGGGAAACGCGAGTTCCGCACTGCGATCTCCTCCCCACCAGGAAGCGTCGCCAGCTCGACGCAGTTGCCGCCGTTCGGGCCGCTGCGGACGCTCTTGCGCCACTGCAGCGTCGAGGGCAGTTCCGTTGCCAGGATGCCGTTGCGTGCCTTGTCCATTCGAGATCCTTCCACCAGTGGCCGGCGTGTCCGGCCGGATCTTTCGGAAATGTGACCGGCATCAGGGGTCACCGGGAGATTCCGGGCACGGCCCTACCAGAGCGGCCGTGCGGAGGAGTTTTCCGACATCCCCAGCGCAGGTCGGATCAAGTGTCCCACATTACACAGGGTGAGTGCACATGAGGATGCCTGGGCGGATGCACGTGCATCTGCCCGGTGTTGATGCATGTTAAGATTCATGTGAGAATGCACATAGACATGGACGCTCAAAGTGTGCGACCGTGGTCACGGACTCGAAAAGCCGTCAAACCGGCGCTCGTGTGCGCGACGGCGCATCGTCGGCCAATGGGATGCAAATCCCTCGGCCCGGCAATCGCCTTCGCCTCGCGGCGGCCCGCATCGCATAACCGGACACGCCAGTGGTTTTGCAGAACCTGGCCGGAACCCGTTCCGGTGAGGTCCGATCGTCGCCGGAGAGAGGTTGGGTGCCATGGAACGTCTTGAGGCCCAGACGTTGCTGGGGGCGGCCGCGGCAGGAAAGCTGCGCAGCTCGATGTGTCAGCAGGTGATGGCGATCGAGTACGACCGCAGCGGCCACGTCCTCTACCGCTGCGCCCGCTCGTGCGGGAAGCACACCGCGGATGCCGCCCAGGTCCAGGCAGGACTCCTGTGGCACTACCGCGGGAGGAGCCTCGGCGAGCACTACGGGCTCCCCGACGAGGAGATCGTCGACGACATGTTCGCGTCCCTCCAGCTCGCCTGGATTCGCGACGGGGACATCTACACGGCGCGGTTCCGCTAGGGCCGCAGCAAGACGGCGCGGACCCGGCAGGGGAAGCGCGCCCCTGAGACTTTGTTCTGTTTGGTGGGATAGAGCCTCGGGGAGGCCGGTGGGGGCCTCCCCGAGCTCTGCATTCGACTTCAATTTCGCGAACAGTGCTGACACACTGAGAACGGCGGGCGGGACCTCGGGCCCCGCCCGCTTCCGCGTTCTACGACTGGTTGCGCTGCACCAGGTCCAGCAGCTTCGACACGAGCTCGGCGAGCGCCGCGAACGGACTCACCAAGAGCTCCATGGCCTTCAGCTTGCCGCGCAGCCGCGCGGGCGGCTTCGCCTCGGCGACCGACTCCTCCAGATCGTCGACGCACTCGGCGATGGCCTCGTACCCCGGGCCCACCTCCTCGCGCTGCGCATGGAGCGCCGCCCGCAGCTCCCCGACGAGCCGCAGAAGCTCGGCCCGCAACTCCTGATCGACCCCGTCCCCGCCGGTGAACACGTACCCGCGGGCCCCGTCCCCGATGGCCCCCACCGTCGCCGAGGCCCCGGTCCCCACGGCCCCGGTCTGCACGTTCCCCCGGAACACGTACCCGCCCTGCTCTTCATCCTGGTTCATGCTGTGCCCTTTCCTGGTGCCTGTTGGACGGTGCCGGTGCTGTTCGATCCGATGGATGCTGCGGTGACCTGTGCTCCTGCGCCGACGGCGCCGGCGTTCAACTCGCCGTTGTTGATGACGCCGTAGTTGACGACGGCTGTCATGTGATCGTCGAGGGCGCTGGTGTCGATGCGGTGCTCCTGCAGGAACGCCTTGAGCGCCAACAGGGTCTGCTGGTGGAGAATGTTGAGGGCCTGGAAGGCGTCGGAGGTGTCGCGATTCAGATGTTCGCGGTCGTAGCCGAGTTCACGGATACCGACTTGCGCGCCGCAGTCCACCGGCCGCCATCCTCGCAGCGCGGGTCGGGCTTCGAATTGGAGCTTGACGCTGCGGTACACCGCCTTCAGCAGGGCGATCGGAGCCCGAAGCGTCTCGATCGGAGCGACGGCTGCGGCAGAGGCGCCCGACCAGGCCGAGGCCCGCTTGTAGTGCAGACGGCCGTCCCGGAATACGTGGTACTCCTTTCTCGTCGGCGGGAGCACGCACTGGTCGAGGCGCATGTAGAGCGTCTCGCCTTGCAGTGTGAAGTACATGAAAAGGGTGGCGACCTCCTCGTCGTCCTGCGCGGAGACCTGGCACCGCAGGTACCTGCGTACTGGCGCGTCCGGCTGGTCGGCGACGGTCTCCGCAGGACGGTGCCGCCGCGCGCTGTCGGGCAGATCAGCGAATGCGAGGACCGGGGTCGTGATGTACCGGTCGGACACGAAGTACTGGTCGGCGACCTCAAGCGCGAGCACGCCGCGGGTCGCCTCGGTGTCCTCGCTCAGGGACTCGGTGTGCTCTCGGAGACGGCGGTGCAGCTCGGCGACGGTGAACGGCAGTTTCCCCGGTGCTTCGCTGTTCTCGATGCCGGCTTGAGGGCGTAGCGCCATCGAGAACGGCATGCCGCCGAGGCGGCTGCCGTATCCGGGGAACCGGAGTTCGCTGTCGTCGCGTGCTCGGGCGATGACCTCGGCGCGCTGCGCCTTGCCGATGTAGGCGGCCCGCCGCCCGAGGTTCGGTGTCGCGTCGAGGTCCTTCGGTATCCGCGAGAGGCAGTGCACCCGTACCCATTCGAAGAGCGCGCATACGACGCCGACGACCGCCATACAGGCCGCCGTGGGTATCGGCGTCGGCGCCAGGCGAAAGTCGAGCCAGAGGAAGATCAGCAGGCCGACAGCGACCAGCGTGAGTTTCCGCCAGGTGAAGTGCCGGTCGTACCAGGTGGCCTCGTCGTCTTCAGGCTTGGTCCGCGGCGGCGCGGCGATGCGGCGGTCATCGGCGAAGTCGCGAAACTTGAGGCTGATGAGCAGCCATGCGCCGAGGCTCGCGAGCAGTGCGAACCGGTTGACCGCAGGTATCGCGAGCATGGACGCCAGGATCGCGGTGAGTGCCGCGTGCTCGGCGAGGTCGATCGCCTTGGCCCGGCGCGCATGCCGGAGCACGGGGACTGCGTCGGTGCCGGGGTTGGGGGCGACGGCGCGGTCGCGGCGCGCGTACACCTCGGTCAGGACCCTTTCTCGGAAACCGGGGTCGAGGTAGGCGGCGGCGCAAAGGTGGACAGTGGCGTTGCCGGTCTGGTCTCGGTTCGGTTCCGGTCGGCCGAACAGCGCTGGGCGAGCGGAGTTGCCCGGCGGCGCGAGTCCGGCGGTCGTGAGGGTGGTCATGAGTGTCTCCGTGGGGGTGGGGCCCGCATGCCGATGGGGTCTGGCCGGGAACCTGGATTCGATTATTGTTTCTTCTACAAGAAGAAGGATGAGCGTAGCTGGGTTTGCGAGTTTTTGTCAAGTTATCAAGAAGGGGGTTTCGGTGGGGGACATGCCGAAGGCGCGGCGGATGGACCGCCGCGCCTCCCTCTTCTTCGGGTCAGCTGACGGTGATGTTGGAGCTGCCGGTGGACTGGTAGCCCTCGGTCGCCATGATCATGTAGTAGCTGAAGGCGCCGAGGTTCATCCCGACCCGGGCCCAGGCGTCGAAGTGGGCGCCGGTGTCGATCGTGCCGGAGCTGCGGAGGTTCTGGCGGACGCTCCAGTACTGCTGGAAGGTCTTGGTGCCCTCCACGGACGGCGCGTTGTAGCGCGTGGACTGGCCGAGCCAGTAGTTGCTGCCGTTGATGTAGGCCGTGCCGCGGTTCGTGGCGCCGCTGCTGGGGTTGTACGGGCCGTGCGACTCGACGATGTAGTACTCCACCAGCGGGTTGGAGGTCCAGCCGTAGAGCGCCAGGTAGCCGTTGCTGCCGTGGAGCACCCAGCCGTTGTAGTTGACGGTGCGGCGTCCGCCGTTGGCCCAGCCCTTCCCGCCGACCCAGTTGTTGGCGCCGTTCCAGGAGCTGCTGTAGTTGCCGCCCGAGCCGAGGGTCATCGACGCCTTGCCCGGGGTGTCGGTCCAGAACGAGTAGTAGTACCCGTTGTGGGTGCCGGTCGCGTTCTGCGTCAGGGTCTGCGCGTTCGCGATGCCGGGCACGGCGAGCGCCGAGGCGGTGCCGAGCGCGAGGGCCCCGCCGCCGAGCAGCAGGCTGCGGCGGCTGAGCGGGGCGCGGCGGGAGTGGTCTTCAGACATGCGTCCTCCAGATCGCATAGAAGTCTATCGATCTGAGAAGTATGCGTACGGCATCGACGCGCGTCAATAAGTTTCGGTGAACTATCGGAACTTTCTCCGGAAGTTTCAGAACCCGGGCACGGTGCGACCCTCGCAGAGTGAAAGAAAGGTGTCGCTGATCAGGATGGTGCCCCCGGCAGGATTCGAACCTGCGACGCACGGTTTAGGAAACCGACGCTCTATCCCCTGAGCTACGGGGGCGCGAGAGCAGAGTCTAGCCGATCCGCGCGGCGCGGCGCCCGACCGGTAGTTTGGAACCGTGCCTCCCACCCCCTTCTGGCGCCCCGACAAGCTCACCGTCGTAGCCCGGTTCCTCCAGTTCAAACTGCGGCTCCCGGTCATCATCGCCGTCTGCGCCTCCGTGCCCGCCGTCTTCCTCACCCTCGGCGCCGACGGCGAGATGGCCTTGGCGGGCAAGGTGATCGGCTGGGCCGCCGGGATCGTCCTGTGGGCCGAGTCCGTCATCCTCCTCCTCGCCGCCGAACGCAAACGCGAATGGCTCTGGCGCCACAAGTGGATGCTCCTGGTCTGCCTCCTCACCCTCGTCAGCCTCGTCCTCGCCGCCGGAGGCGCCCAGGTCCTGCGCCTCGCCACCCTCGTCGGCTCCATCCGGGTCCTGCGCGCCAAACGCATCTTCAACGCCGCCCAGGTCCTCGGCCGCCGCTTCGGCATCGCGGGCGGCTGGCGCTCCTGGCTCGTCATGGGCATCGGCGGCATCGCGGCCCTCTTCACCGCCCTCGTCCTCGTCGACCCCACCTCCCAGTACCTCGAACTCCTCGACTGGCTCGAAGGCAACCTCCGCCTCATCCCCATCCTCGCCGCCGGGGTCATCCTCGCCGTCGCCACCTGGCTCGTCGTCCGCGTCAGAGAAGACGACGAGGCCGAGTAGCCCCCGCTCCGTCCTTCCTCGACGCACCCGCCCGTTCGAGTAGGCTCGGCGCGTGGATACCGACCTGATCACCTTGACCGGCCTGCGGGTGCACGGTCGCCACGGCGTGTTCGACCACGAGCGCGAAGCCGGGCAGGACTTCATCATCGACGTCTCCCTGCGGACCTCGACGAGCGAAGCCGCCGCCAGCGACGACCTCCGGCACACCGTCCACTACGGCGAGCTCGCCGACACCCTCGCCGACATCGTCGCCGGGGAACCGGTCAACCTCATCGAGACCCTCGCCGAACGCCTCGCTGACGCCTGCCTCGCCATCGACCGCGTCCACTCCGCCGCCGTCACCGTCCACAAGCCGCAGGCACCCATCGCCCAGCACTTCACCGACGTCTCCGTCACCATCGAAAGGCCGAAACGATGACCCGCGTCGTCTTCAGCATGGGCTCCAACCTCGGCGACCGCGAAGCCGCCCTCACCGCCGCCATCGCCGCCGTCCACCCCGACGCCGTCTCCGAGGTATACGAGACCCCGCCCTGGGGCGGCGACGACGAGCAGCCGACGTACTACAACATCGCCGTCATCGCCTCCGACCCCGACCGCACCGCCGACGACTGGCTCGCCCTCGGCCAGCGCCTCGAAGCCGAAGCCGGCCGCGTCCGCGACCCCGAGCGCCCCTACGGCCCGCGCACCCTCGACGTCGACCTCATCGCCGTCACCGGCGACGACGGCGCGCCCGTCCACTCCGACGAGCCGCGCCTCATGCTGCCCCACCCGCTCGCCCATCTGCGGGCGTTCGTGCTGGTCCCGTGGTTCGCGATCGACCGCGACGCCGAGCTTCCCGGCAGGGGCCGAGTGAGGGAGCTGCTACGCGACGAGTCCCTCGCGGCGGACGCGCGCGCACTCCGCAGGCTCCACCCGATATGGTCGAAGCCATCATGAGTAGTGACGACGAGCACGGTCCCCGACCGAGCCTGCGGCCGACAGCGCCGTCCACCCTTGCGGTGGTCGGACTGGCCGGGGCGGCACTGACGCTGCTGCTCGTCGCCCGCTACTACCAGGAGGCCCCCAGCCTCGCCTGGTACAACTCCGCGGTCCTGTTCGCGCTGGCAGTGCTGCTGGCGTGGATGGCGTGGAACACCCGGAAGACATTGCGCCCCAGTCGAAAGCAGGCGCAGACGGCGAACGCGTCCGGCGGTGTGGCAGGTCCGGGGCACGCGCTCCAGATCGCCCGCTCCGCGGTCCTGGCCAAGGCCGCCGCGATCGCCGGTGCCGCGTTCTTCGGCGCCTACCTGGGATTCACCGTGTGGCTCGCCGCCAACTCCGGGCGGCTGACCGCCGCCGCCGACGACCTGCCCTCGGCGGTCCTCGGCACCGTCGCGTGCGCCGCGCTCACCGCGGCAGCGCTCTGGCTCGAACACTCCTGCCGCATTCCCCCGCAGGACGACGAGCGGGAACCCCGTCCCTGACCGACCCCGATTGCTGAACCCATCCCCATATCCCCAATATTCTGCGCGTTTAGAGGTGCGCCCCATGAAGTTTGACTCTTCAAGTCGAAACGATGATTCGACGACGCTGATCAGAACTGACGCAGGGAAGCCGTCGCCTTCGGGCGACGACGAGACCCCGTCCGACCGCATGGCCGTCCACGTCGTGTGGGAGATCGGCCTCCTGCTCCTGGCGGGCGGCGTCCTGTTCGCCCTCACGCAGTCGAGCAGCGGGCCCTTCGCCGAAGGCTCCTGGACCGGCCTCTTCGCGGCCCTGGCACCCGTGACCATGCTGGCCTCCGCCATGGCGATCTCCCTGCGGGTCGGCGCGGTCAACCTGGCCGTCGGCCCCATCAGCCTGCTGGCCGCCTGGATGTTCACCGACGCCTCCGGCTCCGGCTCGGCCATGGCGCTCGGTGTCGGCCTCGGCGTCGCCGCGTTCGTCGGCATCGTCCTGGCGACCCTGACGGCCTGGCTCCGCGCCCCCGGCTGGGCCGCGAGCGGCGCGGTCGGCGGCGCCATCGGCCTGTGGGCCGGTTCCGCCGGCGACCCTTCGGCGTTCATGCTCGCCGAGCTGCCGAATACCGCGGTCCTGGCCGCGCTCGGCGGCGCGGTCGGCGTCTCCCTGTTCCTCGGCCTTGTCGGCGCGTTCTCGGGTGTGCGCACCCGCCTCGCCCCCATCCGCGAGACCCCCGCAGGTGAACGCCACGGCAGAGGCGGGCTCGTCTTCTTCGGCGTGCTCATGTCCTCCACCCTCGCCGGTGCCGCCGGTGTCGTCGCCGCCTGGACGGCCGACCCCGAGACCGGTGCGCTGCCGGACCCGATCCTGCTCACTGTGGTCGCGCTCGGCGCGGCCCTCGTCGGCGGCACGAGCCTCATGGGCCGCCGCGGCGGCGTGTGCGGCACCGTGTTCGCCTCGGCCCTCGTGCTCGGCCTGATGTGGCTCGCCGAAGGACGCGGTTGGTCCTTCGACCCGAGCTGGATCGCCTTGGGCGCCATCGTCGCCGGGTTCCTCGTGACCCGCCTCGTCGAGGTCATGAACGTCGCCGACGAGACCGAGACGGCTTCGACCCGCCGCGCCGGGACCCTCGCCGACCTGCGCGAAGACGACCCGCCAGGCGACCGCGAGCGCGACCCCGACAGCGCCGGCGAGTACGACGAGGACTTCGCGGGCCTGGGCTCCGGCGACCCGTGGACGAACACGGGCGGTTTCCGCACCACCGGCGCCATCCCCAAGCAGACCGCGAACGCCGACCCCTTCGGCGCCTCCGGCGTCTTCGACGACCTGCGCGACTCCCCTCGCGACGGCTACGGCTCGCCGCGCCAGGGCCGCTGACCACAAAGGACTGACGCATGACCTACGTCCCGCCCGAACGCGACGAGACCCGCCAGCTCGAGATCACGCCGCCCCCGGCCATCCCGAGCCAGCCCGACGGCGGCCCCGTCGACCCCTTCGCAGGCCAGACCCCCGCCCCCGTCGAACCCGCCGAGCCGACCGAGCCGCGCGACCGGGTCGCCTTCCAGTTCATCTGGGAAGCGATCCTCCTGCTGCTCACCCTCAACGCGCTCTTCCTGGTCTACCGCCGCCGCGACGACCTCTTCGACGAGGGCCTCATGAACGCCCTCGACACCCACGCCCTGTACCTGACGCCGATCCTCCTGGCGGCCTTGGCCATCGGCATGTCCCTGCGCCTCGGTGCGGTGAACCTGGCCGTGCCCGCCATGGCTCTCGCGGTGGCCGTCGCCGTCCCGGTTGAAGCGAACGTGTGGCTCTACATGGGCTACGTCGCGGGCGCGGCGGCCGTCGCCGGACTCCTCTACGTCCTGCTCGTCGCCGCCTTCCGCGTCCCGGCCTGGTTCGCAGGGCTCGTGGTCGGCGCGGCGGTCCTCGCGGCCGTCCCCGTGACCGAGCACCTCGCCGACCCCGGCAACCTCACCCTGCCCGGCCCGCCGAACGGCCTCTATCTGCTGGGCGGCGCGGCGGCGCTGGCGATCGCGGGCGGCCTCTGGGGCCTCTTCAACGGGCTGCGCGACGGCTTCAGCGCGGTCAAGCGCCTCGCCGACGGCGAGGGCGAGCGCTCCGCTTCGGCCGTGTTCCTGCTACTGGGCGGCACGGTCCTGTCGATGCTCCTGGCCGCGGCCTCGGGTTTCGTGACGTACATGTACGACATCGGCTTCACCGAAGCCGAGACGGCCGTGAGCTTCGGCCCGTACGGCACCTACCCGACCGACGTGTCGCTGCAGCTCCTGGCCTTCGCGATCGCGCTCCTGGCCGGGACGAGCCTGTGGGGCCGCCGCGGCGGCGTGTTCGGCATCGTCTTCGCCACGGTCGCCGTGTGGGCGGGCCTGGTCCTGTGGGGCCAGATCGTCGCCGACGCGGGCCCGGAGTCCTGGCAGGCCGCCTACTCGTACGCGATCGACGCGGGCGTTCTCCTTGTCGCCCTGTTCATCTCCTTCGCCCTCGACCGCCTGGGCCGCCCCAAGGAGCAGCCCGCGCCCGACAACGGCATCTACACCCAGGAGATGATCCCCTTCGAACCGACCACTGGCACCCCCGAAGGCACCGGCCTCTTCGAACCCACCCTCCCGGACGCGACAGTCCCGCAACGCTAAAGCCATCAAGCTAAAAACGGCCGACCGCCTGAGAAGGCGGTCGGCCGCTGTGCGTTCAGCGGCTTACAGGGAATGTTGGGTCGAACTCAAACCGGGCAGCGACAAAGGGGTGTTCTCCTTTGGAGGTGTGCAGTGCGGCAGGCGGGCAGCGCGCTGGCCCGGGCCGGCGCGAAGCGCCATCTCGGAAATGGTTTGTATTGCGCCCCAGGTGGTTTCGGGCGGGATATTGATGCTCCTCAATGGAGAATTCACCCTATTGGGTGATGACGCCACTACGGCTCGTATGTCATGATTGAGATACGAACAAGGATGTGAAAACAGGCAGATCATTCGAGAACATGGAAGGAGGCGAGACCAATGGCCGCAAACAACACCACCCCGGTCCCCCTCGCTTCCACCGACCGCCACTCCAAGGCTGCAGCTATCCGCTCGGCTCTGGATGACGCCGCCGCATTGATCAACGCCCAGCACGCGGCAGTGCTCGCCTCAGTGATCGAGATGAAGGAAGCAGGGCTCCACCGCTCGGAGTTCGGGTTCTCCGCCCTGCGGGATCTGCTGGTCTCCCAATTCGACTTCCACAACCGGACCGCCGCTGACATCGCGGCGATCGCCCGACTGTCGGGGAAGTTCCGTCTCCTGGCAAGAGCGGCAACGACAGGGGCAGCAAGGATCGACCAGGTCGCCCACGCCGTCCGCCAGCTCGATCTCACTCCGGCGATGCGCCTGTTCGCCCGCACCCCCTTCCGCGCTCCGGTCCCCTCCCCCTTCGACCCCCAGGTCTTGTGTGCGACTCCTGAGGCGATGGTCGCCCAGTACTGCCAGCACGCTTCGTTCAAGGAGCTGCGCCGCCACCTCGACGAGTTGTGGGCCTCGATCGCCGAAGAAGTCGAACTCCTCGACGAGTTGGGTGAGCAGTCCCTGCAGCGCCTGGAACTGACACCCCAGGCCAACGGCATGTGGGCGCTCGAAGGCACCCTCTCAGATGCGACCGGGCGCCTCCTCGACAAGTACCTCCAGACGGCCTGCCCGCCACCACGCCAAGAAGACACCGAAGACGAGGGCCTGCTGCCCGCGCAGGCGAACCGGCACGCTGAAGCCTTCCACCAGCTCCTGGCTGGCTATGGGTCGTCCCCGCAGGCGGCGACCCGGCACGGGCACACCGCGACCCTCGACCTGGTGGTCGATATCGAGACTCTGCAGGGCAAGGACACCGGGCGTCTCCCGCTCCTGGAAGGGCAGCCGATCTCGGTAGCCCGCGCCCGTCTCCTGGCCTGCGAAGCGGGGGTCATCCCCTCGGTCTTCAACTACGCCACCGGTGAAGCGGTCGAACTGGGTCGGGCGATGCGGCTCCCGAACACGTCGCTGCGCAGGAAGCTGGAGCTTGAGCAACCGGAAGGTTGCGCCTGGCAGGGTTGTGAGCGGCCGGTCGCTTGGACCGAGGCCCACCACATCCAGCACTGGGCCGACGGCGGCCCCACGGTCGCCGAGAACCTGATCCTGCTGTGCCGGTTCCACCACAGCCGCATACACACTGCTGGCTGGTCGGTCGAGAAGACCGGCCCCGGCCAGGCGATCATCACCCATCACGACGGCCACGAAGCCTTGAGCGGCAGTGATAGTCACGGCTGCGGCTGCTCCGACTGGCGCACCGACACTGACATGGACGCCGAGCACCAGGGCACCGAATGGGATGTGTTCCCGACCGGGCTGTACCGGTCGGAATGGTCCGAGACCATGAAACCCGAACTCGACGGCATGGCCGAAGCCATCGACCGCGACAAGGCGATCAGAGCGATGCGGGCCGCGAAAGCCCGATGCCGAGCAAGGTTCACAACACCGGTCACCGCCCCAGGGACAGCACCGGGGCCAGTGCCGATACCGGTGCCGGTCTTAGGCTGCCCCAGCGGGCGACTGCTGGGGGGAAGCGCCGCAACACCACACGATGCAGCGCAGCTCGAACCCCGAGAGGGTTCGAGCCCCTCGGCATGTCCAAGACCGGCAGGTCCTGCCCGAAGCTCGAAACCGACCCCGCCCGATACCCTCCTGTCGCTGCCCGCCCGAACCGCAGGCGAACAAGACCAGGAAGCCGAAGCACCCAGCCCCGGGCCTCGGCTACCTCGTTGTCGCTGCCCGGTTGAACCCGGAACCGAACGACCCAGAGTCGAAGCGAGACCCGCGCGAAGCCTCATTGCATGTCAGGAGCCGAGCGAGCTATCGCGGGAGGTCCCAGCGCGGCGGCAGGATCGTCGGGGTCCAGGAAGGGTCGGGCTTGAAATCGGTGAAGGTCCCGTCGAAGGGGAATACTCCGGCCTCGGCAAGCGCGATGACGCGTTCGCCTTCGGCTCGAATCTCGGCCGCTTCTTCGTCGGTCCAGTATTCGGGGTGGCCGATGCGCTCGGCGAACTCGTCTTCGTCCTTCCAGTTCCAGGTCCGGTCCGGCTCGACCCAGATGTCGAGATCGAGGTCGGTCGTGTCGAAGCCGCCCGACCACCGAACGGAGGGAGTCTCCAGGTTGACGTACCAGCCGAAGAACTCGCAGTCGGCGTTGAAGAACCACCAGACCGAGTAAGCCGAGTCGGGCGGTGTCAGCCAGAGGACATTGGTGCCGCTCCATCGATTCGGGGACAGCATCGTCGGCGTGGCCTCGAGTTCAGCAAGCGAGAACTTGCGGACCAGGTCACCGGCGAGGGTGGTACGCCACATGACCTCAGAACCCAGGGCGGTCCAGATCAACACGCCGCGTTCATCATCGGCGACGACTCGAGCCGAGGAAACTGCCCGAATACGGCCGTCGCTGTGGACATCTCGACGTATTACGGTCTGACCGACCTCAAAGCTCATGGTGCACAGCCTATGGCGGAGGTCCGCGACATCCGTTTCTAGGGGAGTGCGGTGGCCGGGCGGGATTTGCCGAGGGCGAGGTGGAGGGCGAGTCCGGCGAGGACCGTGCCCATGAAGTAGCGCTGGGTCTTGAGCCAGAGCGGGCGGCGTCCGAGGAACGCGGCGATGCCGCTGGCGCCGAAGACGAAGAGGCCGTTGAAGGTCACGCCGACCGCGATCTGGGTGAGGCCCAGGAGGAGGCTCTGGACCGCGACGGGTCCGCTCGCCGGGTCGATGAACTGGGGGAGCAGCGAGACGTAGAGGATCGCGATCTTCGGGTTGAGCAGGCTCGTGACCAGGCCCATCGTGAAGAGCTTCCGGGGCGAGTCCTCCGGCAGCTCCTTCGGTGCGAACGCCGAGGTGCCGCCGGGCTTGAAGGCCTGCCAGGCCAGCCACAGCAGGTACGCCGCGCCGGCGATCTTCAACGCGGTGTACAGGACCGGCACGAGCACGAAGATCGCACTCAGGCCCGCGGTGGCCGCCACGAGGTAGACCGAGAACCCGGCCGCAACGCCGAGGAGCGAGACGTAGCCCGCACGTCGCCCCTGCGCGATGGTCCTCGACACGAGGTAGATCATGTTCGGCCCCGGCGTGAGCACCATGCCGAGCGCGACCAGCCCGATCCCCGCGATCGCGGTCCATTCGACCATTGGAGCCCCCTTCTCGAACACGTGCGGACCGTCCGATTACATCCCGCACCCGACGCTCCCGGCCACCGGGTTCCCGTCCCGTGAGAGCCGTGTCAGGACCCGCGTCAGGTCGGCGTCAGGGCGGTGCAAGTCCGGCGCCCCATAGTTGCTTCATCAACGAGGAACACCTCACCGAAACGAAGATGGAGCAAGACGATGAGCATCACCCTTTCCGCCCAGCAGAAGTCCACCATCCGCACCGCCGCCTTCGGCGCCGTCACCCTCCTGGCCTGGGCCGGGCCGAAGTCGGCCCACAAGATCGCGACCGGCGGCTCGCAGGCCCTGTACGCGGCGACCGGACCGGTCGGGCACGTCCTCGCCGAGAAGCGGAACGACTTCAAGCTGGACGCGAAGTCCAGTGCGGCCCTTGCCGAGCAGGTGCTGCCCGCGCTCACCGAGTCGGTGAAGCTGCTGCAGGCGCAGGACCCGGCCGAGGCCGCGAACTTCCGCACCACGGTCGACGTCGCGATCGCGGCCGCGACCCGCGCCCACAAGGGCGAGCCCGGCCCCGCGATCGCCGCGATGACCGGCAAGATCAACGAGGCCCTCAACGCCTAAGTGACGCAAACACACTCACGCCGCCGTGCCTCTTGGCACGGCGGCGAAACCCGTTCTTAGGCTTGCGGGATGGACATGGACGAGTACCAGCGGGCCGCCTTGCGCACCGCCGCGCCCCACGACAAGCCGAACGTGCTGTTCGACCTCCTGCTCGGCCTCGTCGGCGAGACGGGCGAGATCGCCGAGAAGGCGAAGAAGATCATCCGCGACAAGGACAGCGACTTCTCCCAGTGGGACACCGAGGACCTGAAGAAGGAACTGGGCGACGTCCTCTGGTACCTCGCCGTCCTCGCCGACCACTTCCAGCTGCCGCTCGAGGACGTCGCGAAGCACAACATCGCGAAACTCGCCGATCGCCAGAAACGAGGCGTGATCGGCGGCAGCGGCGACGACCGCTGAGCCGGTCTGGACGACAACCTCAGACGACGATGACGCGGATGCCGGCTTCCTCGAAGCCGCGCAGCTGCTCGGGCGGGGCGTTGCCGTCGGTGACGAGGGTGTGGACGCGGTCGGTCGGGCAGATGCGCGCGAACGCGTGCCCGCCGATCTTGGAGCCGTCGGCGATGACCACGACTTTCCGCGCCCGGGCGGCCATGAGCGCGTTGATGGCCGCTTCGCCCTCGTGGTGGCTGGTCGCGCCGAGTTTCATGTCGATGGCGTCGACGCCGAGGAACGCGATGTCGAGGGTGATCTCGCGCAGGATCGGCGCGGCGAGCGGGCCGATGAGCTCGTACGACTGCGGGCGGACGACGCCGCCGACCACGACCACTTTCAGGTGCGGCCGGACGATGAGCTCGTTCGCGATGTTCAGAGCGTTGGTGACGATCGTCAGCCCGGTCGAGCCGGGCGTCGCGACGAGGTCGGTGCGGGTCGCGAGGGCCCGCGCGACCTCCGTAATAGTGGTGCCGCCGTTCAACGCGATGACCTGGCCGGGGCTGACGAGCCCGGCGGCGGCCGTGCCGATGCGGTGCTTCTCCTCGACGTGCCGCGCGGTCTTGTACCGCAGCGGCAGGTCGTACGAGATGCCGCCCGCGACGGCGCCGCCGCGGGTGCGCGTGATCATCTGCTGCTGCGAGAGCTGGTCGAAGTCGCGCCGGATGGTGGCCTGGGAGACGCCGAGCCGTTCGGCCGCTTCCTCCACGGTGATGCGTCCGGTCTCTGCGAGGATCTCCAGCAGGGTGTTCCACCGGGCATAGCGGTCCACGTCGCTCCTCGGGTCGGGATCGCGGCGGGCGGGCCGCGGTCTGCGCGATAGTGTTCGTTGAACGTCTTCTGGCGCTCGGGCGGTGCTCAAGTCATGCTCGCGCGCTCACGATCATTGTGCCGCACCGGGGTGGGCCCATACACGCCGGATCGATTGGAAGGAGCGCCGTGGACGGCGTCTTGCTGCCCGCCGTGGGCCGAATCGTCACCCCTGACGGGATCGTCAACGGGACCCTGATCGTCGACGGGGACCGGTTCGAGGGCATCCTCGAACGGGACGGCGAGCCCACGGGGTGGGTCCTGCCCGGTTTCGTCGACGTCCACTGCCACGGCGGCGGCGGGTTCTCGCTCGCCAACGGCGACCCGGAGTCGGCGCGGGGGGCCGCGGCCTTCCACGCCTCGCGCGGCACGACCACGCTCGTGGCCTCGCTGGTCTCCTCGACCCACGGCTTCCTGCTGGATGCGACACGGGCGCTCAAACCCCTGGTCGCGGACGGGACGCTCGCCGGGGTCCACTACGAGGGGCCTTATATCTCGGCCGCGAAGTGCGGCGCGCACCGCGTCGAGGTCCTGCGCGACCCGGACCTGTCGGAGCTGACCGAGCTCATCGAGGCGGGCAGCGGCGCCGTGAAGATGGTGACGATCGCGCCGGAGCTGAACGGCGCCCTGGAGGCCATCGAGTTCCTGGACCAGCGCGGGGTCGTGCCCGCGATCGGGCACACGAACGCGAGCTACGAGCAGACCACCGCCGGGATCGACGCGGGCGCGCAGGCCGCCACGCACCTGTTCAACGCGATGCGCGCGTTCAACCACCGCGAGCCGGGCCCGATCCCGGCGCTCCTGGACGACGAGCGGATCTTCTCCGAGATCGTCGCCGACCCGGTCCACCTGCACCCGGGCACGATGCGGTTCGCGTTCGACACCTCGCTCCCGGCCTGGACGCTCCTCGTCTCGGACGCGATGGACGCGGCGGGCCTGGACGACGGCCGCTACATGCTCGGCCGCCACGAGGTCGAGGTGACCGACGGCGTCGCCACCGTGGCGGGCACCGACATCATCGCGGGCTCGACGATCACGCTGCTCGACGCGTTCCGCAACACCGTGCGCCTCGCGGGCCAGTCCGTGGAGGCCGCCTCCCAGATGGCCTCGGCGACCCCCGCGGAGCTCCTGGGGCTGAACGACGTCGGCGCGATCGAGGCCGGCAAGTACGCCGACGCCGTGGTCCTGGACGACGACTTCAACCTCGTCTCGGTGATGCGCCGCGGCGCCTGGCTCCAGGTCTGACAGAGCAAGAGAGCGGGCCGGGCGCAATCGCGCCCGGCCCGCTTCGCTTTGCGCCGCTACAGCATCGACCCGATCACCAGCGGCGCCGCGTCGTAGTACATCGAGTCGCTGCCCGCCGCGCCGATGAGCACGTAGATCAGGCAGAACGTGAAGAACGAGACGATGCCCAGCACCAGTCCGGTGATGGCGAGCGCCTTGTTCGTGGCGAGCCCCTTGTTCGCGCGGCTCCACCCGATCGCGCCGAAGACGATCGCGAGGACGCCCAGCGGCCACGTGAACGTGTTGAGCACGGGGATGAACGACAGGACGATCGCGACGAGCCCGCAGACCAGGGCCGCCGTCCCGAGGCCGTTCTTCGGTTCCTGGCTCCGCAGCGGCCCGCCGCCGTTGTAGGCCATCGGCGGCGGAGGCGGCGGCGGGACCGCGCCTCCCGCGTAGGGGCTGTACCCGCCTCCGGCCGGTGGCGGCTGGTTCGGTCCGGCGCCGGGCGGCGGGGGAGCGGGCGGGATGCCGCCGAACGGCTGGTCGGCGGGCGCGCGCGGGGTCTCGCCGGGTGTCTCGCCGTGGGTCGGGTGCGGCACGCCCTCGGGGTTGGCCCCGGGCGGGTTCCAGCCCGGTTCGGGTCCGGTCGAGGCCGGGCCCGGCTGGTTCCCTGAGAACGGGGTCCCGCCCTCCTCGGTCTCGCTGCCCCGTTCCGGTTCGGGCGGTTCGGGTTCGGGCGGCCCCGGGGTCGGCGGATACGTCGTCATGGCGGCCTCCTCGGCTCTGTGGGCGTTCGGCCCCGATGTCCCGCAAGGTAGACCAGATCCCACCGGTCCCGTGGGGATTCACGGGAACCAGCGGGCTCCTGCAGTCACGCCCGATCGCCGGTTCGAGAAGTCTGCTCGGATTTTTCGCGGTTAGGGGTTTACTACCCGTCAGTAAGCGGGTAGAAATGAGTTACGAATCCGGAAGGACTTCCCGGGGACACGGTCTCCGCAGATCGGAAGGATTCGGGCACCGCCGCCGAGCACCCACGTGCGACCTGAGCCGTCGGGAGGCACAGCGGGACCAGCCACCTAGGGGCCAGTCACCGCTATTAAAGACTTCACGCTTGGTAACTCGGTCGGAAGTGCTGTTCGTTGCGAGCGGCCCAGTCGAGGCAGTAACCGACTGGGCCGTGTCGTTGTCTTCAGGCCGATTCGCATGGCGGCGAGCCGCTGTGGCCGAACTGACTGGGAATGCTCCGGCGAGGCTGCAAGAATGGGCCTCGATGACCACGATCGAACCCGGCTGGTACCCGGACCCCGCCGACCCGGCCACGCAGCGCTACTGGGACGGCAGCGCCTGGGTCGGCAAGCCCGTCCCCGCCGACGCCGAGCCCCCCGCCGAACCCGAACCGGTCGACCCCGAACCCGAACCGCTCCCTCCGACCACAGTGGCCGCACCGGTCGAGACCCTCCCGATGGACCGCAGCTACGGCGACGGCCCGCCCCCGCGCGTCATCCAGCGCGTCCCCGGCGCCGTGCAGCCGCCCGACACCGTCCCGATCCGCTCCCTCGGCGTCACCGTCGGCTGGATCACCCGCCACGACATCCACCGCATCCTCGGCGGCCGCGTCCTGGCCCACCCCGGCCAGCGCTTCGTCGCCCGCATCGTCGACGTCCTGTGCATGCTCGCGCTCAACGCGGTCGTCAACGGCTACTTCATCTACCAGATGTGGCAGACGTTCTGGCCGTACTTCCTCGACGTCGCCGCCGCCACCGACCCCGCGGACGTCACCGTCCCCTCGCGCCTGTCCGACCAGCTGTGGATCGTGCTGCTCATCGCGCTCGGCCTGTGGTTCGCCTACGAGGTCCCCGCGACCCTCAACACCGGGCAGACGGTCGGCAAGCGGCTCATGGGGATCAAGGTCGTCTCGCTCGCGCCGGTGAGCCTGGGCTGGGGCCGGCTCCTGCTGCGGTGGTCGTACGCCGCGCTGCCGCTCATCTGCTTCCCCTTCGGCGCGGTGCTGTGGATCCTCGACGGGATATGGTGCATCCGAGACCAACCCTTCCGCCAATGCCTGCACGACAAATCCCCTGGCACCGCCGTCGTCGAGGTGGGCAGCGAGAAGGCCGACCCTGAGAAGGAGCCCTCACGATGAGCGATCCTCTGCGTGAAGACCTCGCATCCATCCCCCGCTACGTTCCCGGCAAGGCGATCCCTGACGCCGTGAAGCTCTCCAGCAACGAGGTGCCGTACGGCCCGCTTCCCGGTGTCGTGGAAGCGATCACCGGTGCCGCCGAGAACGTCCACCGCTACCCCGACCTCGGCGTCGTCGAACTCCGCGGCAAGCTCGCGGAGCGGCTGGGCCTGCCCGCCGAGCGGATCGTCACCGGCACCGGCTCGGTCGCCCTCATCGGCCACCTCATGCAGGCGGTCGCGAAACCCGGCAGCGAGGTCGTCTACTCGTGGCGGTCCTTCGAGGCCTACCCGATCGCGGCCACGGTCGCCGGGCTCAAGAGCGTCCAGGTGCCGAACACGCCCGACCACCGCCACGACATCGACGCGATGCTCGCCGCCGTCACGCCAGACACGCGCGCGATCGTGATATGCAGCCCCAACAACCCCACGGGACCCGCCGTCACGGCCGACGAGCTCGACCGGGTCTTCGCCACGGTCCCTGAGGACGTGCTCGTCGTGATCGACGAGGCCTACCGCGAGTTCGTGACCGACCCGGCCTGCCCGGACGCGATCGAGCGCTACGCCTCACGGCCCAACGCCGTGGTCTTCAGGACCTTCTCGAAAGCGTGGGGCCTAGCGGGCCTCCGCGTGGGCTACATGGTCGCCCGGCCGGACGTGGCCGACGCCGTGAGCCGCTGCGTGATCCCGTTCGCCGTCAACGCGGCCGCACAGCGGGCGGCGCTGGCCGCGCTCGAAGCGGAAGGCGAGATGCGCCGCCGGGTCGCGCTGGTGACCTCGGAGCGCAAGCGCACAGTGATGGCCGCGCGGGAACTGGTGCCGGACGTGCCGGACTCGCAGGCGAACTTCTTCTGGCTGCCGCTCGGTGAGCGCGCGGTCGAGTTCGCCGCGCACTGCGAGCAGCGCTCGATCCTGGTGCGGCCCTTCGCGGGAGACGGGGTGCGTGTCACCATCGGCCTGCCGGAGGAGAACGACGCGATGCTGGACGCGCTGCGCGAGTTCGTCGAAGCCTGAGAACTGAAGGAGAGTCCGGGCGCCCCACCGGCGCCCGGCTCTGTCTGTTCGGCAGTGCTACTTGGAGGCAGCGCTACTTGGAGGCGGTGCGCTCGTTCTCGTCGACGAACGCCTCGTACATCTCGGCGAGGGTCTGCTTCTGCTTCGACGTGAGCTCGCGGTCGGTGGCGATGGCCAGCGGGGTCGCGGAGCCGTTGTCGGACGCGAGGTTCGCCCGCAGGTACATGATCGGGGTGGTCACCCGGAGCGCCAGCGCCAGCTGCCGCAGGACCGCGCCACTGGGGCGGCGCACGCCGCGCTCGCCCTGGAGGTAGGGGTTAGAGACCCCGGCGGAGTCGGAGAGCTCACGAGTCGCGACGTGCGCGCGTTTGCGCACGTCCCGGACGAATGAGCTGAAGTCGCGATCTGTCACCCGCGTCACCCTACGCGCCTTCACCCGGTGCCGCCACCCACCCCTGCCTGGGACTCCCGACATTTGGTACCACTGGACGACATGGGACTCACCCGATCAGAGGATACGAATCGGACTCGGGGAAGGGTTGCGTCTCAACCGCTCGCCGTCGCTGGAACCCAGCCGATACCATCGGGAGACGACGCGGCTATTCAAGGGAGCGTCACGGTCCGGATGGCGTCTGACGAGGAGGAGAACCGGTGAGCGTTCTGCAACGCTTGGAGAAACAACTGGAGGGCCTGTTCGAGGGCACCTTCAACAAGATGTTCAAGGGCGTTGTGCACCCGGTCGAGATCGCCAGCGCCATGCAGCGCGAGGCCGAGACCCACAAGGCGGTCCTCGCCGGCGGGCGCGTACTGGTGCCGAACCGCTACGTCATCGACCTCTCGCCCCCCGACCACGACCGCCTCGCCCCGTACGCGGCGGCGCTGGCGCAGGAGCTGGCCCAGTCCCAGGCCGAGTTCATCGGCGAGAACGGCTGGACGGTCTACGGCGACGTCATCGTCGAGATCGAGCGCGGCGAAGGCCTCGACACCGGCATGTTCCGTGTGACCGCCGAGGTCGCAGCGCTGAACGAGGGCATGGACCAGCCGGTCTCCGGCGGCGGCTACGGCCCCGCGCAGCAGCAGGCCCCCACGGGTCCGGTGCTGGTGACCGCTGACGGCCGCCAGTTCACGGTGGCCCACGGCGCCACGATCATCGGCCGCGGCGAGCAGGCCCAGATCCGCCTCCCCGACGTCGGCATCTCCCGCCGCCACGTGCGCGTCGACTTCGACGGCCGCCAGGTCTCGGTGACCGACCTCGGTTCGACCAACGGCACTCTGGTCAACGGCCAGCGCATCGCCACGGTCTCCATGCAGCCGGGCGACGTGATCCAGATCGGCACCACTTCCCTTACGCTCCAGGCGGGTTAGCTCCGGCTCCGCCTGCGACCACGTGAAGCCCTGGCCCGTCGGGCCGGGGCAGCGTGCTTTCCAGGGGCGGCCGTACTGAATGGTCTACGGCCCCATGCCCGTAGCGGTGGGATGACCGGGCGGGTTCGGCGGCTCGTCTCTGCGCCCGTGTCACGGTGGGCTACCGTGTCTGGGACCGATCGTTCAGTCGCTGGGAGCGCCGAATGCCTGAGATAGTCCAGACCGTCGCCCGGTTCGGGTTCCTCGTGCTGCTGTGGCTGTTCGTGTTCGCCGCCGCCCGGACGATCACCCGCGACCTGCTCGCCCAGCGCCGCCCCGCGGCCGCCGGTCCCGCTGCGGGCCCGGTGTCGGCCCCGCCCGCCCCGGGCGGGCGCGGCGCGCGTCCGCAGCAGGCGCAGGCGGCGCAGTGGCTGGTCGTGACCACCGGCGAGCTGCAGGGCCGCCGGTTCGTGCTCTCGGGTCAGCCCATCTCGATCGGCCGCGCGCCCGACTCGACGATCGTCATCCGCGACGACTTCGCCTCCAACCGGCATGCCCGCGTGCGCCCGCAGGACGGCCAGTGGGTCGTCGAGGACATGGGCTCCACGAACGGCACCTACCTGGGGCGCGCTAGAGTCACTGCACCCACGCCGGTCCCGCTCGGGGTGCCCATCCGGATCGGGCGTTCCTCCTTCGAGCTGCGTCCCTAGCAGCGCGAGGAACCTGTGAGTCTCTGACTGCATGCTGGGGAACACCGGAAAAGGGTGGAGAGAGACGGCGTTGTTGACATCGAACAGCGGGCCAGCCCGCGCTACGGCGGTTGATTCATGAGTTTGCACCTGCGATACGCGGCCATCTCCGACCGCGGGGTGGTGAGGCAAGGCAATCAGGACTCGGTGTTCGCCGGGTCCCACTTCATCGCCGTCGCCGACGGCATGGGCGGCATGGCCGCCGGTGACCTCGCCTCGGCCATCGTCATCAACACCGTCGCCCGGCTGGACGTGCCCCCGCCCGCCGACTCGGTCGTCGACGAGCTCGCCGACGCCGTCGCGGACGCGAACCGGGCCATCCGCCGCCAGGTCGCCGACGACCCGCAGAAAGAAGGCATGGGCACGACGCTCACGGCCCTGTGGTTCGACGGCGAGTGGTTCAACCTCGTGCACATCGGCGACTCGCGCGCGTACCGCCTGCGCGAGGGCGGCTTCGAGCAGATCACCGTCGACGACACGTACGTGCAGATGCTCGTCGACGAGGGCCGCATCACCGCTGAAGAAGCGGAGCGGCACCCGCAGCGCTCGCTGCTGCTGCGCGCGCTCGGCGCGGCCGAGGTCGAGCCCGCGTTCCAGACCATCAAGGGCGTCCCGGGCGACCGGATCGTGCTCTGCTCGGACGGCCTGTCCGGGCCCGTCTCGGACGCGGACATCGCCCGCACGCTGCAGAACGCCGCGAGCCCGCAGGAGGCGGCCGAGACCCTCGTGCAGCAGGCGCTCGACGCCGGGGCCCCCGACAACGTGACGGTGCTCGTCGCCGACGTCGTCGCCGAGCACCCGGGGGAGCAGCGCCAGATCATCGGCGGCGCCGCGGCCGACGCGCGCCTGGCCGAGTCGGACACGGCGGTGCTCCGCGCCGTCAAGGAACCCGATGAGCCGGGCGACGCCGGGGGAGAAGGCGGGGCCGAGTCGGGGACGGCCGAGCAGCCGAAGGCCCGCAAGAAGGGCCGCGTCTGGCGCACGATCCTCGCCACCTTCATCGTGCTCGCGCTCGTCGCCGGGGGCGGCGTGTGGTGGGCGCGCACGCAGTACTTCATCGGGGTCTCGGAGGCGGGCAACATCAGCCTCTACCGGGGCCTCCCTTTTGAGGTGGCGGGATACCGGTTGGCATGGCTCGACATCGAGTCCGACCGGCCCGCCGCTGACGCCGTGGACTCGGTCGAGTCCGACCTCGAGTCCGGGATCACCGTCGGCGGCGAGGCGGCCGCCGAGGACGAGCTGCA
The DNA here is from genome assembly GCF_055586545.1 of Glycomyces sp. NPDC050141. Lineage (NCBI taxonomy): Bacteria > Bacillati > Actinomycetota > Actinomycetes > Glycomycetales > Glycomycetaceae > Glycomyces > Glycomyces sp. NPDC050141. The sequence continues at coordinate 154,157 of NZ_JBVJHZ010000005.1, forward strand.
GGCGCTGGTCGATCCGGACGCGGGCAACGAGAGCCTCGATCCGCTGTGCGCCACCGCGGACGGCGGCAGTGAGGCGGTCCCTGCGGCTTCAAAGGACTGTCGCGACGAGTGAGCGCGGCCGATATAGGCTCACATCGCATTCCGGACTGAGACGCAAGGGGAACTGATGGCCCAGCCGATGTCGGCGACCGCCCGGGCGACGGGCCCCTCGGAACCGCCGCTCACCCCGCTGACGGGTATGCCCAAGCGCGTCTTCCGCGAGATCGTCATGCTCCTCATGGGCGGCGTCGCGGTGTTCCTCCTGCAGCTGTCGATCGACACGGCGCTCACCGGGACCACCACCTCGGTGACGTTCACGCTGCCGCTCCTGATCTTCGTCGTGTCGATGTGCGCGTGGACCTCCGTGAAGTTCCTCGCCCCGTACGCCGACCCGCTGTTCGTGCCGATCGCCGCGTTCCTCACCGGCATCGGCATCGTCTACATCAGACGCATCGACCGCACCGCGAGGACCGACGACCCGCTCCCGCCCGACGCGGGGATCTTCGCGGGCCAGGGCGGGCGCCAGCTCATGTACTACATGGCCGCGGTGGTCCTGCTGACCGTGCTCCTGGCCGTGGTCCGCAACCACCGGGTGCTGCGCGGGTACGCGTACATCCTGCTGTTCGCGGGCATCGCGCTCGCGGCCCTGCCGGGCTTCCTGCCCGCGTCGATCTCGTCCTCGGGCGGCTCGAAGAACTGGATCCGCTTCGGCAGCTTCTCGATCCAGCCCAGCGAGTTCGCGAAGCTGATGCTGCTGATCTTCTTCGCCGTGTACCTGGTGCGCAAGCGCGACATGCTCTCGGTGGCGGGCAAGAAGTTTCTCGGGCTGCAGCTGCCGCGCATGAAGGACCTCGGCCCCATCGTCATCGTCTGGGCCGCCAGCCTCCTGATGCTCATCATGGAGCGCGACCTCGGCACCTCGCTGCTGCTGTTCAGCATCTTCCTCTCGATGCTGTACATGGCGACGCGCCGCGCCTCGTGGATCATCATCGGCCTCACCATGTTCGTGGGCGGCTGCGTCGCTATCTACCCGTTCTTCAGCCACCTGCAGGTGCGTGTGGCGATCTGGCTCGACCCGTGGAAGTACGAGTACGTCTACAGCGACGGGACCACGCCTTCGTCGTGGCAGCTCGTGCAGGGCCTGGTCGCGATGAACTCGGGCGGGGTCCTCGGCAACGGCCCCGGCTCGGGCAACCCGAACATGATCCCCGCGTCCGAATCGGACTTCATCCTCGCCGCGATCGGCGAGGAGGTCGGGCTCGTCGGCCTCATCGCGATCCTGCTGCTGTACGCGATCCTCGTCCAGCGCGGCTTCAAGACCGGCATCATGTCGCGCGACCTGTTCGGCTCGCTCATGGCCGGGGGCCTGGCGTTCCTGGTCGCGTTCCAGCTGTTCGTCGTGCTCGGCGGCGTCACCGGGCTCATCCCGATGACCGGCCAGACGACCGCGTTCCTCGCCGCGGGCGGCTCCTCGCTCGTCGGCTCGTGGCTGCTGATCGGGCTGCTCATCCGCGTCTCGGACGACGCCCGCAAGCCCTGGCAGGCCTCGTTCGGCCTGCAGAAGACCGAGGCCCCGCCGGAGTTCCTGGCCGAGCAGGCCGCGAAGCGCGCCGCCGAAGAAGCGGCGAAGGGCGAGCTGGCCGGGGTCATGGACTCGGGCCCGATCCCGGGCGGCGACCAGCCGACCGAGCTCATCATCCCCGGGCACCTGCAAGGCGGCGGCCCGACCAAGGGCACCATGGAAGAGGACGTCCTCTCACCGCCTCCCGGCGGTCCGGTCTCCGGCCCGCCCATGTCACCGCCCATGCCGCCGATGTCCCCGCCGAACGGACCGAACGGCCAGACCGGCGGCCCCACAGGACAACCCGGCCAGCCCGGCAACCCGACCGCCCGCGCCCCGCAGGCGCCCCCGCCGCCCCCCGGCTCCGCGTACGGCACCCCGCCCCCGCCGCCGGGCTCGGCGTACGGCACGCCGCCGCCTCCCCCGGGCGGCAACACCACGCGCCCGGCCCCGCAGACGCCGCCACCGCCGCCGCCGCCGTCCTCTGCATTCGACAGCGCCCCTTACAACCAGCGGCCGCAGCCGCCGAACGGCAACGACGACAACAGGAACGAGGGCGGCCAATGAACCCGGCCCTTCGCCGCATGGGCATCATCGCGCTCCTCCTGCTTGGCGCGCTCATCGTCCAGGCCACCTGGGTGACGTTCTTCCACCACGACGACTACGACGGCCTCGCGAACGCCCGCACCCTCATCGCCGAGTACGAGGTCCCGCGCGGCCAGATCCTCGCCGGGGACACCGTGATCGCCGAGTCGATCCCCACCGAAGAAGGCAGCTCGTACGGCTACCAGCGCAACTACCCCGAAGGCGACTACTTCGGGAACATCACCGGCTTCAAGTCGATCAACTACGGCGCGTCCAACCTCGAGGCGTACGAGAACTCGCTGCTCAACGGCACGAGCTCGCTCCTGGCCTTCGACGACTTCTGGGCGACCCTCCTCAAGGAGAACAAGCCCGGCGGCAACGTCGTCACCACGATCGACCCGGACCTGCAGAAGGCCGCGTACGACGCGCTCGCCGACACCGGCGTCAAGGGCGGCGCGGTCGTCCTCGACCCGCAGACCGGCCGCATCCTCGCCGAGGCCTCCTTCCCCGGCTGGAACCCGACCGAGGTCTCCTCCAACAACGGCGAGACCGCCAGGGAGGCGAAGGAGGCGCTCGACGAGTCCGGCGACATGCTCGACCTCACCCGCCAGGAGTTCTTCCCGCCCGGCTCGACGTTCAAGACGATCGTGTCCGCCGCGTACATCGAGAACGGCGGCAAGGCCAGCGACATGGTCCCGGCCGGGAACGGCTACACCGCGCCGGACACCGACCACGAGATCACCAACTCCAACAACCAGTGCCCCAACGCGGAGTACACGCTCGAGCAGGCCTTCGAGATGTCGTGCAACACGACGTTCGCGCAGCTGTGCGTCGAGGAGCTGACCACCGAGCAGATCACCGCGATGACCGAGGCGTTCGGCTTCGGCGAGGAGTACGCGACCCCGCTCGCCTCCGTGGCGTCGAAGACCGGCGACATCTCCGAGGACGCCTTCCGCGCGCAGGCCTGCATCGGCCAGCAGGAGGTCCGCGAGACCGTCCTGCAGAACGCGCTCATCGCCGCCACGATCGCCAACGGCGGCGACCGGATGGCCCCGCAGGTCGTCGCGGAGCTCACCGACTCCGAGGGCAACACCGTCCAGAACTTCGCCGAGGACAACCTGGGCCGCTCGATCGACCTGGACACCGCCCAGGAGCTGCAGATCCTCATGGAAGCGGTCGTCGAGAACGGCACCGGCACGGCCGCGCAGGTCGACGGCTACACCGTCGGCGGCAAGACCGGTACCGCCGAGCACTCCGAGGACGGCGAGAACCCCGACCCCGACCACGGCTGGTTCCACGGCTGGGCCATGGACAAGGACGGCGAACCGGCCGTCGCCGTGTGCGTGTTCCTCGACTCCTACGGCTCGGGGGCCTCGTCGAAGGCCGCCGAGATCTCCGGCGACCTCATGCAGCAGGTCCTGGAGGGCAGTGATGAGTAGCCGCACCTGGGAATGATCGCGGCGAAGACACAGTTTCCTCACGATCCTCTGATGCGGCAACCGAACGGCGCACCCGGACGTGGATATTCCGAGAGGTCGGGGCCGAGGTGTCGCGCGGCAGCGCGGCCGCACGACGAGCCTGGCCCCGGGCGGCCTGCCTATAGACTGAAGCGCCGATCCCCCGGAGCTGATCCCTCCCGACGAAATGAGGAGACGCCGTGTTGAGCCCCGAAATGCTCCTCGGGCAACGCTATCGCCTGCGCGAGCGCATTGCGGTGGGAGGCATGGGCGAGGTCTGGCGGGCCGAGGACACCGTGCTCGAACGCACCGTGGCCGTCAAGGCGATGCTCCCCGCGCTCCTGAGCGAGCCCGGTTTCGCCAAGCGGTTCATCGCCGAGGCGAAGATGGTCGCCGGCCTCACACACCCGCACATCGTCAACGTGCACGACTTCGGCAACGCCGAACTGCCCAGCGGCGAGACCACCGCCTACCTCGTCATGGAGTTCATCGAGGGCAAGTCCCTCGCCGACCTCATCGCCGAACGCGGCCGCCTCGACGCCCGCGAGCTCATGCCGATCATCGCCGCCACCGCCGAAGCCCTCCAGCAGGCCCACGAGCGCGGCATCATCCACCGCGACATCAAGCCCGGCAACATCCTGGTGCGCGACCGGGACGGCCAGGCCGTCCTCACCGACTTCGGCATCGCCCGCTCCGGCGCGTCCGGGGACCTCACCGCCACCGGCTCGGTCATGGGCACCGCCTCCTACATCGCCCCCGAGCAGGCCGAAGGCACCGGCGTCCTGCCCGCCTCCGACATGTACTCGCTCGGCGTCGTGGCCTTCCACGGCCTCACCGGGCACCGCCCGTTCCAGGCCGAGAACCCCATCGAGCTCGCGCTCCACCACGTGCGCACCCCGCCCCCGCCGCTCCCGCCGGACATCCCGCCGGGCGTGCGCGCCTTCGTCGAACGCTCCCTGGTCAAGGACCCGCACCAGCGGTTCGCCACCGCCACCGAGATGGCCCAGCTCGCGCGCGTCGCGGTCGACGCCAACCCGATGTCGACCTCGGTCATGCCGCCGGTCGGCCAGCTCCCGCGCCGCGCGGGCGTCGTCAGCATGGGCGGCCCGCCCGCGGGCGTCGCCGAGCCGATGACCGCCGCCCCGCACCCGCCGCACCAGCTGACCCACGGCGGGCACGTCCCGCCCGGTTCCACGCCTCCCGGGATCAACCTGGGAGCCGCGGGGTCCGCTCCGGCGTCCAACCCGGCGAAGCAGCGGCAGCTGGTGATGGTGCTCGCCGGTGTGGTGGCGCTGGTCCTGGTGGGCGGTATCGTGTGGCTCCTGGTCGCCTTCAACGGCAACCCCGGCGGCGACGCCGGGGATGGTTCGGAGACGCCCGAGCAGAACCAGCAGAGCTCCAGCGAGAGCAGCGAGCCCGAAGAGGAACCGAGCACCGCCGACGACCCGGAGTCCAACGACGGCGGACTCGGTTCGTGCCTGAGGGTCACCTGTGACTGATAGCGGGCTTTCGGGCCTGTTGCAGCGATTAGAATCAAGCCGCGATGAACGGAACACGAGGACGTAAAACGCGATGACGACAGAGCCCCGCCTGCTAGGCGGCAGATACGAGATCGGCGAGGTCGTCGGCTACGGGGGGATGGCTGAAGTCCACCGTGGCCGGGACCTGCGACTCGGCCGCGATGTGGCGGTCAAGCTGCTGCGGGCCGACCTGTCTCGCGACGAGTCGTTCCTCATCCGCTTCCAGCGCGAGGCCCAGAACTCGGCGTCCCTGAACCACCCGAACATCGTCGCGGTCTTCGACACCGGCGAGGACGCCGGCATCCCGTACATGGTGATGGAGTTCGTCAACGGCCGGACCCTCAAAGAGGTCCTGCTCGCCGAGGGCCGGTTCGACCCGGCGACGGCGTGCGAGGTCGTGGCCGACATGTGCTCGGCCCTGGACTTCAGCCACAAGCACCACATCATCCACCGGGACGTCAAGCCCGGCAACGTGATGCTCTCGGACACCAACCAGGTCAAGGTCATGGACTTCGGCATCGCCCGGGCCCTGGCCTCGAACCAGGCGACGATGACGCAGACCAGCGCGGTCATCGGCACCGCGCAGTACCTCTCGCCGGAGCAGGCGCGCGGCGAGACCGTGGACGCCCGCTCGGACGTGTACGCGGTCGGCTGCGTCCTCTACGAACTGCTCGTGGGGCACCCGCCGTTCACCGGCGACAACCCGGTCTCCGTGGCCTACCAGCATGTGCGCGAGGAGGCCCGGCCGCCGTCGGAGCTGAACCCGAACATCCCGGAATCCGTCGACGCCGTGATCATGAAGGCGCTCGCGAAGAACCCCGAGAACCGGTACCACTCGGCCGGGGAGATGCGCGAGGACCTGATCCGCGCCGCGCGCGGGCAGGCGGTGCTCGCGCCTGCGGTGATGAGCGCGGGCGACCGGACGCAGCTGCTCGCGGGCGCCGACTCGACGGCCCCGATCACGCCGATCCAGACTTCGTCGGGCAAGCGCCGCCCGTGGCTGATCGCCCTGGGGGTGATCCTCGCGCTCGTCGCGGTCACCGCGGCGTCCTGGGGGATCATGAAGATGCTCGAGTCCTCGGCGATGGTCGAGGTGCCGAACGTGGTCGGGCAGAAGCAGGCGGATGCCGAGGCGACACTGACGGGCCAGAACCTCGAGTTCAAGGTCGAGCAACAGGTCGCGACCGACCCGAAAGACACGGACATCGGCTTCGTCATCGCGCAGACCCCGGAGCAGAACAGTGAGGTCGAAGAGGGCGACACGGTGACGATCACCGTGATGGTCAAGCCCGAGAACGTCACTGTGGAGGACGTGGTCGGCGATGATGTCGACGAGGCCACCAACACGCTCGAAGGTCAGAACCTCAAGGTCAAGGTGGTCGAGCAGGACAGCACTGCGCCTTCGGGCGAGGTCCTGTCCCAAGACCCCGAGGGCGGCGATTCGGTGGAGCCGCTGACCGAGGTCACGCTCACGGTCTCGGCTGGCGGGCAGGCCACGGTGCCGAATGTCGTCGGGATGACCGTCGAGCTCGCGACCAGCACGCTGGAGGACTACAAGTTCACGGTCGAGGTTGTGTATGGCAGTGAGGGCACCACGGAGGGTGTCGTTTACGCGCAGACGCCTGGTCAGGATTCGACCGAGTCTGAGGGCACCACGGTGAAGATCACCGCGCAGGGCGTGGTCGTCACGTGGGATGCTGCGACTACGCCGGCGACGTTGCAGGCGACGTTGCAGGCGGCGGGGCTTCAGGTCACGCTCGACGGTGATGCGACGGCCACGACGATCGAGGCTGTTACCAATGAGGACGGCCAGATCACTAGCGGTATGGCTGTCGCGCCGGGTTCGGCGGTCACCATCACTGCTGCCAGCGAGGATGGCGGCGGAGGGGGCGACGACGCGACTTCGGAGTCGCCGAGTGAGAGCTGCAACCCGATCGACCCGACCTGCAACAACGGTAATAATTAGCGCAGAACGCGAACGAAAAGGGGCCCCACCGCTTCGCGGTGGGGCCCTTGCGTTTTGGTAGGACCCGAGGCAAGGCGATCATCTTCGCTGAACTTCGCGGCACCATCCAGATTGCACATGGGTCGATATCGACGAGACGCTGCTTCCCGAGCTGCACAAGCTCAGCAAGGAGTCCTTCGACCTTGAATCGGTTATCAACGCCGCTGAAGAGCTGAAGTACATCGGCCAGATCAAGCGGACGCTTGCCGCCCAGTTCAAGGAACCCGAGATGGAATGGGTTCGGTTCCTCACGACCCGCATCTACGAGGGCTCTTTTACCCAGCGGGTTCGCGACCAGTTCACTCCTCTGGTCATGAAGGCCTCGACGCAGTTCCTCAACGACCAGGTCAACACCCGACTCCAGACCGCCCTGGGCTCTTCATTCGCGGCGCCCGTCGAAGCCGAAGTCGAAAGGCCTGCTGGCGAGCCGGAAGCGAATGAAGCTCTGGCCGGGCCGCAATCGGATGTCGAGACCATACTTGAGGAGATCGGGGCCTTCCAGATCGTCAAGGCCATCGCCTGCAGTGAGGTGAAACCGCATCGAATCACCCACCGTGATGCGAAGAGCTACTTCGCCATCCTGATCGACGACAACAACCGGAAGCCCATCGCCCGGCTCCACTTCAACGGGAAGTCCAAGAAATACCTTGGCCTGTTCGACAGTGAGAAGAACGAGACCCGCCATCTGATCGTGTCGATTGATGACATCTACCTCCATGCGGAGGCCATCCGTCAAACGGTCCAACACTACTTGGCTTGACCGTCCTGATAGGGGTACTGGACCACGAACGCGGCAGGGCCCCGACCCTGCGTCCTGTGGGGACGCGGGGCCGGGGCCTTGCTTCTCTCGTCCACCGCGCTGACCCGCCTCGGTCTTGCGCGGCTTCGGGTCGGGGCTGAAGACCCGATCCGAGCTTCTGCTCAGAGGGGGAGGGAGCTCCCCGGGCGCGAGCAGGTCGCCCGGGGAGCAGGATCACGGCGAGCCTTACTTGGGCTCGATGCCGCCCTCGAGGAGGCGGACCATGATCGGGTTGTCGAAGTAGACGTCGTTGAGCGCGTACGCACCCGGGTCGACCGCCGCCACGCGGGCGCCCTCGATGCCGTAGCTGACACGCTGGTTCAGGAACAGCGGCAGACGCGGCAGGGTCTCGTTGAACACGATCCCGAGCGTCTTGTTCGCCGCGGCCTGCTCCTCCTCAGTGCCCTGCTGGGCCTTGAGGTACACCTCGTTGACGTTCACCTTGCCTTGGCTGGGCGAGTCGACCGAGTCGGTCGGGATGCCCATGCCCGCGGCGTCGGCGGTGCCGGCGTTGTCCGTGAACCAGGCCATCTGCCACGAGCCGTAGGCGTAGGGCACGAACGGGTTCGCCCACTGGCGCACCGCGATGTCGTAGTCGCCCGCACCCCAGATGCCCCACGGGTTGTCCTCGGGGACGCTCTTGTACTCGACCGCGATGCCGAACTCGGTGAGCTGGGCCGCGGCCTGCTCGCCCGAGAGCACGAAGTCGGTCCAGCCCTCGACGCCGGTGATCGCGTACTTGGCGACGTCGCCCGCCGGGGTGTGCCAGCCGTCGGACTCCTTCTTCCAGCCCGCCTCGGTCAGCAGCGTCTCGGCCTTGGCGTGGTCCGGCGCGTAGAACTCCAGCTCGACGTCGTCGAACAGGCCCTCGGCGTGCGGGTCGGGCAGGCCCGAGTAGGTCGCCGGGATGTAGTAGCCGCCGTTGCCCTTCGCGATCTCGCCGATGGACTCGCCGTCGAGGATGTACATGAACGCCTTGCGCACCCGCGCGTCGGCGAACTCGGGGAACCGGCCCTGGTTGAGCATGAGGCCGATGCCGTCGAAGCCCGGCGTCGAGAGCTCCTTGAGCCCCTCCACTCCGGCGATGGTCTGGCGGTCGGTCGCGCCCAGCACCTGGGTGCAGTAGTCGATCTCGCGCGAGAGCAGCATCTGCACCGCGGCGGCGTTGTCGCCGTTCTGGACCTCGATCTTCGCGAACTTCACCTGGTCGGCGAAGAGGCCGTCCGGGTGGACCTTGAAGGAGATGACGGTGTCGCCGATCTGGTCGAACATGTAGGCGCCGCTGGTGATCGGGTCCTCGTCCTTGAAGTCGACGGCCGCGATCTTCTCCGCCAGCGCCGACTGCTCCGGGCTGCCCTGGATGGCACCGGCCTCGACCAGGCCCTGGGCCTCGTCCATCCACTCGCCGTAGCGGGCGTGCGGGAGGATCTGGGCCTTCAGCGCACCGTGCTCGACGCCGGGGAACGCCGCCGAGTACGTGACGGTGACCGTGGTGTCGTCGTCAGCGGTGGCCGAGACCAGCTGGTCCCAGCCGACCGTGCCCTGCGCGGCGTTGAGCTTCTGCAGGTAGATGGTGCCGACGACGTCCTTCGCGGTGACGGCGTTGCCGTCGGTCCACTTGACGCCCGAGCGCAGCTTGATCGTCAGCGTCGTGCCGTCGAGGCTCACCGACTCGGCCAGCTGCGGAATCCACTCCAGGGTCTCCCAGTCCAGGATCGCCGGGCGGGGCAGGAACAGCTCCGCGACCGGCGCGGGGACCAGGAGCGCGGCGTTGTTGATCGCCGCGTTGTGGTGCTGGGTGGTGATGTCGAACGGGTAGACGTAGATGAAGGTGCCGTTGGCGCCTTCGCCTTCCGCGCCTTCGGCCTGGCAGGCGCCGAGGACGCCGGCGGTCGCAACGGCGCCGGCGCCGAGGCCGACCGCCTGCATGAGGTTGCGTCGGCTGAGCTCGAATCGCTGAGAGGTCATCGCCGTTTCCTTTCAATCAATGTAGAGGGCAGTGATGTGTAGGTGGGTTGAGCAGGGGTACCGAGGTCAGATGGCTGATTCGGGTTCGGGCCGCCGCGAGCCGGGGACGGCGTCGAAAGTGAGGGTCCGGTCGTCCACTGTGGTCTTGATGCGGTCGCGGGCGACCACGTGGCAGGCCACGTTCCTCCGCGAGGAGAGCTGCAGCAGCGGCCGCTCGCCGTCGCACAGGCCCGGCTCGAAAGCCGGGCACCGCGGGTGGAAGGCGCACCCGGTAGGGAGGTCGTGCAGGCTCGGGATCTCCGCCGAGCGGAGCTGGTCCGCCGAGCGGTTCGCCTTCGCCAGGTCCGGGTCCGGCTCGCACACCGCGCCGATGAGGGCCTTGGTGTACGGGTGCTGGGGGTTCCCGATGACCTCCGGGGTCGGGCCGTGCTCGACGACCTTCCCCAGGTACATGACCGCGATCTCGCCGTCCCACGCGAAGTACTTCGCGACGGCCAGGTCGTGGGTGATGAACAGGAAGCCGACGTCGAGCTCGTCGCGCAGCCGCCCGAGGGTGTTGAGCAGGCTCACCCGGATCGAGACGTCCAGCATGGAGGTCGACTCGTCGCAGATGAGCAGTTTCGGGTCCATCGCCAGCGACCTGGCGACGTTCACGCGCTGGCGCTGGCCGCCCGACAGCTGGTGCGGGTAGGAGTCCAGGTAGGACTCGGGGGGCGTGAGGTCCACGAGGCGCAGGAGCTCGGCGGCTTTCGCGCGGGCCTCGGCGCGGCCCTTGACCAGGCCGTGGCGCTTGAGCCCTGCGGTGAGCGTCGAGTAGACGGTGCGGGTCGGGTTGAGCGCGGCGTACGGGTCCTGGTGGATGTACTGCACCGAGCGCCGGTACTCGGTGCGCTCAGCGGTGTTCATCTCGGTGAGGGCCTTGCCGCGGAACTCGACGGCGCCGGACGTGGGCTTGGTGATCCCGGCCGCCGCGCGGGCGGTCGTGGTCTTGCCGCAGCCGGACTCGCCGACCAGGCACAGGACCTTGCCGGCCTTCACTTCGAGGTCGACGCCGCCGACGGCGGCGACCGGGCCCTTGCGGGTGTCGAAGACCTGCTCCAGGCCCGACAGCTTGAGCAGCGGAGTCTCAGACATCGGCGGTCTCGCTTTCGACGGTGCCCATAAGGGCCGTGCTCGCAGGGGCTTCGTCGCACTTGCGCTCGAAGCGGACCTGGTCGTGGTGGAGGCACGCGGCCGTGTGGCTCATGCCGAGCGGGCGCGCGGCGAGCAGGTCGAGGTCGATCCGCTCGCGCTTGCACTCGTCCGTGGCGAACGCGCACCGCGGGTGGAACGCGCAGCCGCTCGGCATCGCCTTGAGGCTCGGCGGGTAGCCGGGGATCGACTCCAGCTGGGGCCGTGCGCCCTTGACGGGCATGACCGCGTTGATGAGCCCGGCCGTGTAAGGGTGCTTGGGCTCGTAGAAGATGTCGCGGGCCGAACCGGTCTCGATGATCCGCCCGGCGTACATGGTGGCGACCCGGTCGGCGAGCTCGGCGGCGAGGCCGAGGTCGTGGGTGATGAACACCATCGTGAACCCGAACTTCTTGCGCAGCTCGTGGAGCTGCTGCACGATCGAGCGCTGCGTGAGCAGGTCGAGGGCCGTGGTCGGTTCGTCGAGGACGAGCACCTGCGGGTCGAGGGCGATGGCGAGCGCGATGAGCGCGCGCTGCTTCATACCGCCGGACAGCTCGTGCGGGTAGGACTGGAGGACGCGGTCGGGGTCGAGCCGCACGGTCTCCAGGAGCTCCCCGGCGCGGGCCTCGACGGCGGCCTTCGTCCACTTCTTCTTGCCGTCCGAGTGGTCCCGGAGGGTGTCGGCGAAGTGGTCGCGAATCCTGATGACCGGGTTGAAGGCGTTCATGGCGCCCTGGAAGACCATCGCGGCCTCGGCCCAGCGGAAGCGGCGCAGCTGCTCCGGCTTCATCTTCAACAGGTCCGCTGTGGACCCGTCCTTCAACCGGTAGGTCAGCGAGCCCGAGGTGATCTCGCCCAGGCCGGGCAGGAGCCGCAGCAGGCCGAGGCCGAGAGTGGTCTTGCCGCAGCCGGACTCGCCGACGAGCGCCAGCGACTGTCCTTCGTAGAGGTCCAGGTCGATGCCGCTGACAGCGGTCACGGACTCCTTGCGGCCGGTGCGGTACGCGATGGAGAGGTCGCGGACGCTGAGAATCGGGTCGGTCATGGTCTTACCTTTCCCTCAGGCGCGGGTTGAGGGCCTGGTCGAGGCCGCGTCCCATGGTGACGAGACCGATCGTGAAGAGCACGATCATGAGCAGCGGCGCGAGCACGTACGGCATCGCGACCGGCAGGAGGAAGAAGTTGTTCTGCCACGACAGGTGGATCATCAGGCCCCAGTTGGGCGTGCCCGAGGGCATGAGGCCGAGGATGTAGAGGCCGACGATCGCGTAGATCGCCTGGTTCACGGCGATCACGAAGTTCACGAAGATGAACCCGGCCATGTTCGGCAGGATCTCCCGGAACACGATCCGGGCCGTGCCGAGGTGCTGGAGCTTCGCGGCCTCGACGAACTCGCGCTCCTTGAGGGACATGACCTGCGCCCGGATGGACCGGAACAGGAACGCCCACATGGTGGAGCCGACCACGATGGCCACGCCCCACGGCGGGATGTCCTCGAAGAACGCGACGACCGCGATCATCAGGAGGAACTGCGGGATCGTCACCGTGACGTCCGTGAGCTGGAGCAGGACCGCGTCGATCCGGCCCCGGAAGTACCCGGCGACCGAGCCGAGGACGACCGCCACGAACACGGCCATGATCGCCGCCATGCCGCCGACCCAGATGGGCTCCGCCCCGGAGTTCACCAGGATCGTGAAGGTGTCCTTGCCTTCGTACTGGGTGCCGAGCCAGTGCTCGCCCGAGGGCGCGGTCCAGATCTGCGTGGTGTCGGTCGGGTTGTGCTGGTCGACCACGAGCGGGCCGATGAACGAGAACCCGACGATGCCCAGCACGAGCACCGTCCCGGCGAAACCGGCGGGGGAGCGGGTGAGCCCGGTCCAGATCTGCCCGAACGTGCTCTCCCGGAACTTCCGGCGAGGCTTGGCAGTGTCTACTGCGGTCATGCTCACGCCTCCTGGCTCTCGGACTTGATGCGCGGGTCGATCTTCACCAGCAGGAGGTCCACGATGAGGCTCGTGATGACCACCGACGTGGCGAGGATGATGACGGCGGCCTGCACCACCGGGTAGTCGCGGTTGCCGATGGCCTGCATCAGCATCTGCCCGACCCCGGGGTAGTTGAGGATCTGCTCGATGACGATGGAGCCGCCGACGAGCATGCCCAGCTGGAGGGCGATCTGCGGGACGACCGGCAGCAGGGCGTTGCGGCCGACGTAGTTGCGGCTGATGCGGCCGGGCTTGAGGCCCCGAGCGCGCGCCACGGTCACGTAGTCCTCGGTGAGCACCTCGGTCGTGGCGGCCTTCATGTTGAGCATGAACGCGCCGGTGGAGGTGAACGCGAAGGCGAGGATCGGCAGGATCGCGTGGAAGAGCGCGTCGCCGAAGAACACCGGGTTGAAACCGGGCTCGATCCCTGCGGTGACGCGGCCGCGCATGTCCAGGAACGGCAGGATGCCCAGCACCGTGTAGCCGAGGACGACCACGGCGGCGATGAGGATGTAGTTCGGCACGCCCGTCAGGAACGAGCCGACCGAGGTCATGGTGTGGTCGAGGACCGAGCCGCGCCGGTAGGCCGTGGCCATGCCGACCGAGAGGCCGATGACGGCCGCCAGGACGATGCCGGCGCCGACGGCGAACAGCGTCCAGGGCAGGTACTGCATGACGTGGTCGAAGACCGAGGTGCTGGGGCTGGTGAGCGAGTTGCCCAGGTCCAGCGTGACCAGGCCCTTGAGGAAGTCGAGGTACTGCGACCAGGCGCTGGCGTCCGGGTCGTAGGAGACGATGTTCGCGGCGGTGGCCATGGCCTGGTCGTGCGACATGCCCGCGCTGTTGAGGCGCCCGGCCATGATCTCGATCGGGTCGCCCGGCATGAGCTGCATGAGCATGAAGGTGATGGTCGCGACCAGCCAGATGACGAACACGGACTGGAGGATGCGGCGGAAGACGTAGGAGGTCCAGATGCGCCGCACCACGCGGGCGGCGGTGCGGGATTGCGTACCTTCCGCGGTTTGCGGAGGGGGTGCGACAGGTGCGGTCACCTCGGTGCACTCCTTCGTGCGTTAGTCGGGACCCGGCTCGAGGAAGAGCCGGTGAGCCTCGGACGACGGGGGGCGAAACAAATTGGAAAGATTGTTTCTAGTTAAGAAGCTACCTGCCGTGACCGGGGGCACGCCAGCCCTGAGACGGAATCGTTATCGGTGCGATCTGCTTGTGACCATCGACTCCCGGGCCCGGGCGCGGTCTTCCACGGTAAAGCCAGTACGCTCGTACTGTTAGGGGCGGAAGCCTCGGCGCCGGTAGCGGCGCGGTCAACCCAGGCGCAGGTAGGCGCAGGAGAGGTAGCGAGACTATGGCGAAGATCAAAGTTGCGAACCCGGTCGTCGAGCTCGACGGCGACGAGATGACCCGCATCATCTGGAGCAAGATCAAGGACGAGCTGATCCACCCCTACCTGGACGTGGACCTCAAGTACTACGACCTCTCCATCGAGCACCGCGACGCCACCGACGACCAGGTCACCGTCGACGCCGCCAACGCGATCAGCCAGTACAACGTCGGCGTCAAGTGCGCCACGATCACGCCCGACGAGGCCCGCGTCGAGGAGTTCGGCCTCAAGAAGATGTGGCGCTCCCCGAACGGCACCATCCGCAACATCCTCGGCGGCACCATCTTCCGCGAGCCGATCATCATGAACAACGTGCCGCGCCTGGTCCCCGGCTGGACCGAGCCCATCATCGTCGGCCGCCACGCCTTCGGCGACCAGTACCGCGCCACCGACTTCAAGGTCGACCGCCCCGGCACCCTCACCGTCACCTTCACCCCGGACGACGGCACCGAGCCCATGGAGTTCGAGGTCGCCCGCTACCCGGAGGGCGGCGGCGTCGCCCTGAGCATGTACAACTTCAAGAAGTCCATCGAGGACTTCGCGCACGCCTCGTTCCGCTACGGCCTGGCCCGGAACTACCCGGTGTACATGTCCACCAAGAACACCATCCTGAAGGCCTACGACGGCATGTTCAAGGACACCTTCCAGGAGATCTTCGACAACGATTACAAGGCCGACTTCGAGGCCAAGGGCCTGACCTACGAGCACCGCCTCATCGACGACATGGTCGCCGCGGCGCTCAAGTGGGAGGGCGGCTACGTCTGGGCCTGCAAGAACTACGACGGCGACGTCCAGTCCGACATCGTCGCGCAGGGCTTCGGCTCGCTCGGCCTCATGACCTCCGTGCTCATGACCCCCGACGGCAAGACCGTCGAGGCCGAGGCCGCGCACGGCACCGTGACCCGCCACTACCGCGCCCACCAGCGCGGCGAGAAGACCTCGACCAACCCGATCGCCTCGATCTTCGCGTGGACCCGCGGCCTGGCCCACCGCGGCAAGCTCGACGGCACCGCCGAGGTCGTCGGCTTCGCGAACGAGCTGGAGAAGGTCGTCATCGACACCGTCCAGAGCGGCAGCATGACCAAGGACCTCGCCGCGCTCGTCGGCAAGGAGCAGGAGTGGCAGACCACCGACGAGTTCCTCGACACCCTGTCGGAGAACCTCGCCAAGACCATCGCAAAGTTATGGCTCGCAAGCTTCGCCAAGGCTGCCAAGTAACTTCGCAAATGTCGCGAAGCAAGGCGTAACCAGGCCCGGCAAGGCTCGTTGTAGAAGGAAGCGGTGAGCGCATCCGCGCGAGCCGCCCCTTCCCAGTTGGAGGCCCCGGCCGACGTGTGCAGGCGCACACTCGGCAGGGGCCTCCCCCCTTTCGGTACTTGTAAACTAGGCGGGTTACAGCCGTCGATCGGAAGGCCGCAATCTCGTGAGAGGCGTCATCCTCGCCGCCGGACAGGGGCAGCGCCTGCGCCCTGACACCGACGTGCTCCCCAAGACCCTCCTGCCGGTCACCGCGACCGAGACGATCCTCGACACGATCGTGCGGGGCCTGGCCGAGGTCGGCGTCACCGACCTCGCGATCACCGTGGGCCACGCGGCCGAGAAGATCATCGAGCACGCCCCGGTGCTGGAAGACCGCTACGGCGTCACGGTCAAGATCGTCGACAACGACAAGCCGCACTGGAACAACGCGTACTCGCTGTGGACCGCCCGCGAGCACTACGCCGCAGGCGCCGTCCTCGTCAACGGCGACACCGTGCACCCCGTGAGCATCGAGCGGAACCTCCTCGCCGCCGCCGAGAACGACCCCCGGCTCCTCCTCGCCCTGGACGACCACAAGCCGCTCACCGACGAGGCCATGAAGGTCCGCGTCGGTGAAAGCGGCGTCGAACTGATCCACAAGCAGCAGCCGATCGACTCCGCCGCGGGCGAGTACATCGGCGTCAGCCTCATCCCCGCCGGTCTCGCCGAGGACCTCACCAAGGCCCTCGAGGCGACGTTCAACCGCGACTCAACCCTCTACTACGAGGACGCGTACCAGCTCCTCGCCGAGGCCGGGCAGATCGGGACCGTCTCCACCGGGCCCGTGGCCTGGACCGAAGTCGACGACCACGCCGACTGGGCCCTCGCAAAAGCAATCGCGAAGGGCCTTTAATTGCCGACCTTCGCGCGCACCGTGCTGGCGCCCATCACGGTCGAGGTCTCGTCCGGGGCGCTGAAGCGCCTCCCCGAACTGCTCGCCGACTCCCGGATCTCCTCGGGCGGGCGCGTCGCCGTCGCGCTCGGGCCCGGCCTCGGCGAGAGCATCGCGGCCGAGCTGGACCACCTGCCGGACGCCACGGTGCACACCGTCGTCCCCGGGAGCCTGCACAGCGCCAAGGAGCTCACCAAGCGTCTGCGCGACGACCACCGCGTCGACGCGCTCGTCGGCATCGGCGGCGGGAAGCTCCTCGACACCGCGAAATGGGCCGCCTCCGACCTGGGCCTGCCCATGGTCTCGGTCGCCACGAGCCTCGCCCACGACGGCCTCGCCTCGCCTACGGCGTCCCTCGAACGCGACGGCGTCTCGGTCTCCTACGGGGTCCACCCGCCGCTCGCGGTCCTCGCCGACCTCGACTTCATCCGCCAGGCCCCCGCGCACCAGCTGCAGTCGGGGATCGGCGACGCGCTGACGAACCTCTCGGCCGTCGCCGACTGGCAGCTCTCGCACGAAGTGAACGGCGAACCCGTGGACGGCCTCGCCGCCGCCATCGCCCGCACCGGGGCCGAAGCGGTACTGCGCCACCCGGGGACCATCGCCGACGAGCCGTTCCTGGCGACCCTCGCGGACGCGCTCATCCAAGGCGGCCTCGCCTCCAGCATGGCCGGATCGTCCCGGCCCTGCTCAGGCGGGTGCCACGAGATCGCGCACGCGCTCGAAGCGCTCCACCCAGGCCTGGCGACCCACGGGGCGCAAGGGGCACTCGGAGCGCTGATCTGCACGTGGCTGCGGGGCGACAAGGCCCTGTTCAAGGAGATGTCGGCCGCCATGAAGCGGCACGGCCTGCCGCGCACGGCAAGTGAACTCGGACTGCATATCGCGGAGCTCGCCACAGCGGTGGCCTACGCGCCGAGGACCCGGCCAGGCCGTTATACGATTCTCGAACATCGTGAACTGGACTCGGTGGCGCTGGAGCGACACCTGACGGAGATGATGCATGAGCTCGATTAGCCCGCACCCCGACGGCGTCTCCGGCCCAGCCGGGAACAGCGACGGGAGCCCGGACAATCCCGATGCGGCCGCCCCCCAAGGCGGCTTCGGTACCGGGCCTTCGGCCAACCCCGCGGGATACCCGCCGGGGTCCATGAGCTCCGGTTCGGCGGCCTTCGCCAGCCCGCCGCCCTCGGCCGCGCCCGGCATCACCCCGGGCCACCAGGGCGGACCCGCAGGCTCCCCGCCCCGCGCCCAGGCGCCGCAGCCCCCGCAGGGCTACGGCGGCCCCGCGTCCTACTCGGCACCCGCCGGGCAGCAGCAGGCCTACGGTGCGCCCGCGCACCGCCCGGCCCCGCCGAACCCCGGCTACGCCGCCCCCGGCGGCCAGCAGCCCTACGGCACCCCGCCGCCGCCCCACGGCCCCGGCCAGCCGCAGCAGCCCTACGGCGGCCCCCAGCCCCACGGCCCCGGCGCGCCGAACCCGTACGGCCAGCCCGCACCGGGCGGCCACTACCAGCCGCAGCAGCCCCCGCCGCCCCCGGCGACCGCTCCGGCCCACCCGACCCCGCCGCCTCCGGCCCACCAGGGCCAGACCCCGCCGCCTCCCGCGACGGACCCGGCAGGCCAGGTCCCCCAGGCGCCCTACGCGACCCGCTCCGAACCGAGCCGCGACATGCCGGTGGCCGGGGCCTCCCCGATCCGCCGCAACTTCGACGACACGGCCGAGCTCCCCGCGTTCCTGGACTCCGCCCGCAGCGACGAGGGCCCCGCGACCGGCGCCATCCGCATCTCCGAGGCCGAAGTCAAGCCGCTCAAGCGGAAGTTCCCGCTCACGACCGGCTTCACCGCGCTCCTGCGCCACCGCCACTCGCTGTCGGTCCTCGTCCGGCGCGACCTCGCCGTCAAGTACCAGGCGACCGCGATGGGCTACCTCTGGTCGCTCATCGAGCCGCTGGGCCTCACGGTCATCTACTGGTTCGTGTTCGACATCGTCTTCAAGAGCGGCCGCGACCTCCCCAACAACGCGGGCTACCTGCTCTTCATCGTCTCCGGCATCTTCGCCTACCAGTGGTTCTCCTCGGCCGTGAACGAAGGCACCCGCTCCCTCGGCGGCCAGTCGGCCCTGATCACCGTCATGAAGGTCCCGCGCGAGGTCTTCCCGGTCTCGAAGGTCTTCGCGCGCTTCGCCGAGTACGTGGTCGGCTTCCCGATCCTCATCGCCGTCGCGCTCCTGGACCACGGCACCTGGGGCCTCAACCTGCTGTGGCTCTTCCCGGCCATCCTGACCCAGACGATGCTGCTGACCGGCATGGTGTTCGTCCTGTCGGCCGCCAACGTCCTCTACAAGGACGTCGAGCGGTTCCTCGGCCTCTTCATGCGCGTCCTCTTCTACGCCTCGGCGATCATCTTCCCGCTCACCAAGGTCTCCGAAGCGGACACGATGAAGCAGAACCCCTGGCTCTACGACCTGTTCTCCACGAACCCGCTCATCGGCATCTTCTCGATGCACCGGGCCGCGTTCATCCCCGGCCTGGCGCCGAACATGTACCAGTTCTGCGTCGCCGTCGGCTTCTCGGCCTTCCTGATGTTCTTCGGCCGCTGGATCTTCTACCGCCTCGAACCCCGAGTCCTCAAGGCGCTCTAAACAACCGCCGCGGCCCCGACCTGGAATCCAGGTCGGGGCCGTCGCTGCATCCGGCCGCTGAACCGCTGCCGCCCAAGCAGGACAGTGCGGCGCGCGCGACATCGGTACGATAGGACTCGCGGCTCCGCGACTGGTGTGCCAGCACAGCCGAGCAGGCCCCACACTGCGCCTCCCGGCGGGAACGGAACGCCTAGGATGGGGCGACCCGACGCGCCCCGGCACCCCTAGACGGAGAACCCAGCACCATGACCTCGCCCCAGCCCCCCGGGCCCCAGCCCCGAGCCGCAGCCGGGAACGGTGTCAACGAGGAGACCTACCACCTGCCCACGATGACGGCCGGCGCCGTGCCGCAGCGCACCGCGCCGAGCCCGTACCCGGCCCGTCCGGCGTTCCGCGCGCCCGTGCCGCCGCCCGCCGCCGAAGCCGAGCCGATCGCGCCGGTTCGAGTGCCGACCGCCGAGCACTGGGAAGGCACCGGGTTCCGCCCGGACATCCAGGGGCTGCGGGCGGTCGCCGTGACCCTCGTACTCCTCTCCCACGCCGGCGTCAGCTTCGCCGACGGCGGCTACGTCGGCGTCGACGTGTTCTTCGTCCTCTCCGGATTCCTCATCACCTCGCTGCTGGTGAAAGAGGTCTTCGACACCGGCAGGATCTCCCTCTCCGGGTTCTACGCCCGCCGCGCCCGCCGCATCCTCCCGGCCGCCAGCGCCGTCACGATCGCCACGGTCGTCGGCACCCTCCTGTGGTTCCCGGTCACCAGGCTCGAATCCGCGATGCAGGACGCCTTCATGGTCATCGTCTACGTCGTGAACTACCGGTTCGTGGCAGAGCAGACCGAGTACCTGAACGCCGAGCAGATGCCGTCGCCGTTCCAGCAGTTCTGGTCCCTGGCCGTAGAAGAGCAGTTCTACGTCGTCTGGCCGCTGCTGCTCATCGGGCTCATGCTCCTGGTGGGCAGGTCGCCGCGCAAACTCGTGTCCGCCGGCCTGGCCGCCTGCGCGGTCGTCTTCGCGGTCTCGCTGATCGCGTCGGTGTTCGTCACCGAGCAGTCGCAGCCGACCGCCTACTACGCGGCCCACACCCGGGCCTGGGAGCTCGCGGCGGGCGCGATCCTGGCGCTCAGCCTCCCGACCTGGCGCAAGACCCCGAAGGCCCTCGCCTGGATTCTCGGGATCGGCGGTCTGGCGATGGTGATCGCCTCAGGCGTGCTGTACACCGAGGCCACCGCGTTCCCCGGATACACGGCGCTGCTTCCCGTCGCCGGCACCATGCTCCTCATCGTCGCGGGCTCCGCGCGCGCCGGGCACCCCGTCGGCACGCTCTTGAGCACCGGCCCGTTCCAGTTCGTCGGGAAGCTCTCCTACAGCCTTTACCTGTGGCACTGGCCGGTCCTCATCCTGATCCCCCTCGCCATCGGCACCGAGCCCTCGATGGTGCTCAACCTGGTCCTGATCGCCGCGGTATTCGCGCTGGCGCAGCTGTCGTACCTGCTGATCGAGCAGCCGGTGCGTTCAGCGAAGCTCTTGAAGTCGCAGCCGGCGTACGGCATCGGCGCGGGCATCCTGTGCACGCTGCTAGCCCTCGCCACGGTCGTGACGACCTCCGTCACCGGGCTGGGCAAGGCCGAGGAGCAGCCCTCGGCCCAGGAGATCCAGGTCGAGGACTTCGAAGGCCTCACCCGCCAGCTCGAGGCGGGCGCCGAGACCCAGACGCTCCCGGCCGATCTGCAGCCGCCGCTCGAATCGGTGGCGGAGGACTACCCCCGCGTCTTCGCGGACGGCTGCTTCCTCAGTTTCGCCAAGACCGACAGCGAGGCCGACTGCGTGTACGGCAATCCCGAGGCGGAGACCACCGTGGTCCTGTTCGGCGATTCGCATGCCGCGCAGTGGTTCCCGGCGGTGGAGTCCATCGCGCTGGAGCGGGACTGGCGGCTCGTGGTCCGTTCGAAGGCCTCGTGCCCGGTCCCGGACGTCACGGTGCCGCACCCCAGTGAGGACCGGGACTACACCGAATGCGACCAGTGGCGCGACGCGGTCGTCGACTACCTCGGCCAGCTCAAGCCCGCCCTGGTGGTCGTGACCTCCTCAGTGTTCTACGAACTGCCTGGAACGGACGCCGCGGGGACCTGGTCTTCGGCCTGGGAGCGCACGCTCACGTCGCTCAACGACTCCGGCGCGGCCATCGTCACACTGAGCGATACTCCACGCACGCCGTGGAACGTCCCCGACTGCCTTGCGACGCACCCCGACAACGTGCCCGAGTGCGTCCCCGCACGTGACGAGGCGCTTCCGAAGGCGGACCTGCGCAGCGCTGAGTCGGTCGTCCAGAGCGCGTTGGGCGCCACCGTGATCGACGTCCTGCCGTGGTTCTGCCTAGATACGGTCTGTCCTGTGGTCGTGGAGCACCTCCAGGTCTACCGCGACCGCAACCACATCACCGTCTCGTACATCAGTTCGCTGGCTCCGCTGCTGGAGGAACGCCTACCCGTCCAGTAAGGAACCGCGATCACGGCGTTCACCCCTGGAATCGGTCCTCCGGGCCGGTCTGACCGGCCGCTCTGGGCACCGGCAGGCGAGCGATCCCCTGATACGATCGGGACACCGTCACTCCCCGAAGGGAACCCCAGACCAATGGACCTGTATCGGCTGATGCGACCGCTCCTGCCCGTCGTTGTCATCGCCGTTGCCGCCGCGTGCACGGCCTCGGGTGGCACGGGCGACGATCCCTCCGGCGAGGCCAGCGGTGCTGCGGACAGCACCGCGTCGCCGTTCGAAGGCGTCACCGAGCCGGTGGCACTCGAGATCCCGCTGCCCGAGGGGTTCGTCGCGGATGACGCCGCGGTGCGCGAAGTCCCCATGTCGGACGCGGTCAACACCTACACGTTCCGGCCCGCAGGCGGTGCCGAGTCCGCGATGATCCAGGTCAGCACCTACGTCCTTGACGAAGCTGTCGACGAGTCGGACTACCGGAGCGTCGTCGAGTACATCCGGGCCTACGACGCCACGGTCGGCAAGGAGTACACCGCCGAGAACGACCGGCCCGCGATCGCCCACCGCCGCAGCGGTGTCAACATGCTCACCGGCTTCGAAGAGGGCGGGGTCGAGATCGTCCAGCAGAGCCACTACTTCTTCGAGGCCTCCCACGCCATCCAGGTGACCTGCCAGTGGTCGGACACCGACTACCTCGCCGTCTACGAGGGCTGCAAGAACCTGCTCAGCGACTTCCCCTTCCCCGACGGGTGGGATAAGTGACCGCTCCGCCCGCACTGGCCGGCGGCAACCGCTCCGATACGGCAGCAGGCGAACCCCAGCCGCTCGACCTCCTCGAACCCCATTTCGCTCGCCTCGGCCGCGACAACGCCACGCTCAACGCGCTGATCGTCGCGGCCCTCGCGGGGAAGTCCCGCGTGGCCCGGCGCATGCTCGCCCGCCTGGCCTACGCCGCCGACCCCGAGGCCCTGCTCTCCGCCGAACCCGCGGCTCGATCTGGCAGGCTCCACTGCGCTTCGGCGGTCGCCCTCGCCAAGGTCCTCGCCACCCAGCCGCTCGAGCCGTGGCACCGGCAGCGCGCCCTCGACATCTACGACGACCTCCTCGACGAGGGCAACGAGATCGTCAACGCGACCCACCAGGGACTCCACGCAGAACTGATGTTCCACACGGGGCAGCTCGAGCGGGTGACCGAAGCGCTCGCCTCCTACAAGAACATCGGCCGACCGGTCCGCCGCGCCCTCGAAGCAGAACTCCGCTACCCAGCACCCGGTGAGGCCCCTGACGAGTACCTGCGGCGCTTCCAGCAGTTCGCCGCCTGGGCCGACCTCGACCTCCGGCTCCGGGACGGCGAGGCGTCCCTGCTCGACCGCATCGAGCTCACCGGCCTGAGCCCCGTCCACGGTGGCCAGCGGGTGTCGATCCTCATGTCCGCCTTCCGACCCGGGCCCGAGCTGTTCACCGCGATCCGCTCGGTCATCGCGCAGAGCTGGCAGAACTGGGAGCTCCTCCTCGTCGACGACGCCTCAGGTCCCGACTACGACGGCATCCTTGAGGACGCCGCGGTCCTCGACGACCGGATCAGGCTCATCAGGCGCGAACGCAACGGCGGCACGTACGCCTCCCGCAATGACGCGCTGAAGGCCGCGACCGGCGTCTTCGTGACCGGACTCGACTCCGACGACTGGGCGCACCCGCGCTGGCTCGAAGCGCAGGTCGAACCGATGACCCGCTCCCGCGACATCGTCATGACGTACGCCGAGGGGATCCGCGCCACCGCAGATCTGCGTGTCTCGCTGCATCCCGGACGCGCGCTCTGCGAGGTCCGGTCGACGTCGATCATGTACCGGCGGGCCGAGGTGCTGCCGCGACTCGGACGGTTCGACAGCACCCGCAAGGCCGCCGACTCCGAGTTCCGCTTCAGGATCGTCAGCGCGTTCGGCGATGCCGCCGTCGCCGCCGTCTCCGGCCGGTTCACCATCGTCCGCCAGCAGTCCGGAACGCTCTCGCACGGCGAGATCGGCCAGGGCTGGCTCCATCCTTCCCGCCTCGCGTACGAATCGGCGTACCGCCACTGGCACACCGCGATCCGCAAGGGCAGGGCCGACGCGTACCTGCCCGAGGACGCGCCCCGCCGCGTTTACGCGCCCCGCCGGCTCACCGAACCGGGCTACTCGGCGCAGTCGTTCGACCGCCTCTACATCGCCGACTGGCGGAGCATGAACCGCGGCAGCGAGGCGCTCCTGCGCTCGGCCCGCGCGGCGCTCGACGAAGGGCGTACGGTCGCGTTCGCCCAGTACTCCAAGCCCTGGGAGCACACGCGGCTCCGGACGCCGATCGCAGCGGAAGTGCTGGCTTTCGTCCTGGACAAGGGCGTCGAGTTCGTCGACGCGGCGGCCGTCGAGTCCGAGCGCGCCGTAGTCGCGGACGAGGAAGTGGAAGCCGCCCTGCGCATCGAGCACCCTGAAGGGCGTTTCGCGGCCGTGCAGTTCCTCGATCGCAGGTCCAAACGCACGGTGGTGCCGCGCCTCCCGGCGCCGAGCACCCGCCGGCCGGCCAGGCAGCCGCGGCCCCGTTCGATCGCCGTCCTCGCGGCCGCCACCGGCGTCCTGGCCCTGGCGGGCGCGGCCCTCGTCGGCTTCCCGGAGCCTCCTGGACTGGCCTTGGCCGTAGGAGGCCTCGTATTCGCTTGCGGAGCAGTGGCGCTCGCATCGATGAAAGCCGCCTCGCGCTGGCGCTGATGACCGCGGTGCCCCGCTGCGGAATGTTGTACCGATCCTTCTGACACGCAAAACTGGTGAAACAAGCATGGTGAGAATTGCAGAGGCCGTCCGGACTCGCATCAGCCGTTCGAGCGCGCGTACGGCATTGGCCCTCCTCGCCCTCTTCAGCGCGACCGCCGCGCTCCTCGTCTATCTGATGCCGCAGAGGATCGCGCTCGCGTTCGCGGCGCTGGTCCTGATCGCAGAGGCGGGCCTGGTGGTCCTGATCGCCCTGCGGCTGCTGCGACGGACCCGCGTGAAGGGAGCGGTGGCGCCCGATCCGCTCAGGCCCCGCACCGGGCCGTTCCGGTCCGCCCAGCTGACCGACCAGCAGCGCCGCATCCTCAAGAACTGGCGCGCGCGACTGTTCGGGGGCTTCTCCGAGACCGCGCTGCGCGAACTGGTGCCCGTGGTCACGTCGGCGTCGGCGTCGCCCGCGTACAGGCTCGCAGTGGCCGAGATGGTCGTCGACTGGTACCGGAAGCACGACGATGCCGCCGACAACCGCGCACCGCTGCGGTTCGACATCATCATCACCTCGCACTTCGCACTGCCGGGCGGGACGACGTCGGCGAACGCCGAGGAGATCCGCGCCTACCGCAAGGCCGGGCTCACCGTCGGACTGCTGCACCACCCCGTGTACCACTGGGACGTCGCACGCCCGATCGACCCGAAGATCATGGACCTCGTCGACGGCGACCAGGTCCGCCTGCTCGAAAGCGCCGACGAGGCGGTGTGCGACCTGATGATCGTGCGGTTCCCGCCCGCGGTGATGCGCCTCCTCGACGACCGGCCGCAGATCACGGCCGCCCGGACCGTCCTGGTGGTCAACCAGACGCCGTACTCGTTCTACGGCCCCGAAGGCGGCACCTCGGTCGCCTGGGACGTGCGCACCGTCTATGAGAACCTCACCGAATGGGTCGGCGACCACACCTGGTACGCCATCGGCCCGGTCGTCCGCGACGCCCTCCGGCAGCACCACGCGGACGAGATCGAGCGCGTCGACCTGGCCGCGGAGTTCTGGTACGAGAGCATCGACGCCGACGAGTGGCGCCGTCCCGGGCAGCGCGAGCGCGCGGGCAGTCCGTTCCGGATCGGCCGCCACTCGCGGGACGCGAGGCTGAAGTGGCCCGACACGGCCGACCTGGTGCGCGCCTGCTACCCGACCGAGGACGCCGACTACGAGATCCGCATCCTCGGCGGCGTGGACGTGCCGAAGGAGATCCTCGGGGGCCTTCCGGGCAACTGGGTCGACTACCCGTTCAACTCGGTGCCCGCGCGCGAGTTCCTCGCCGAGGTCGACGCGATGGTCTACTTCATCTCCAGTGAGGGCGCCGAGGCGTTCGGCCGCGCGCCGCTCGAGGCGATGGCCGTGGGCCTGCCGTGCATCATGGAGCACCGGTTCGAGGAGCTGTTCGGCCCGGCGGCGATCTACTGCTCGCCCGAGGAGGTCAAGGGCGTCCTCGACCGCCTGCGGACCGACCCGGCTTTCTACGCGGAGCACGCCGAGCTCGCCGTCAAGTACGTGCGCGAGCAGTTCTCCCATGAAGCGCAGCTCGCCCGGGTCGCCTCCCTGGGCGTCGAACGGCTGCAGGAGTCCGCGAACGGAGTGGCGGTCGCCTGACCGCCACCGCGGTCGTCAGCGGCGGGAACGCAGGCGGCGAAGCCGCCGCCCCAAGGCCCGCCGCACCCGCACGGTGAAGCGCCCCAAGCGGCTCGCTTCGAAGAGGGCGAACCGCTCCTCGGCTCGCAGCCGTGACAGTTCCCGGTCGAGGTCCCGCATGCGCTTGCGGCGGGCCAGGGCCGCTTCGGCGCCCTTGCCCGGGCGTACCCACCGGTCGGCAGGTTCGGCGGCCGCGCCCCAGACGCGGGCCACCGCTGCGGCGTCGTCGCCGAGCCCGAGCCTGATCGCCCGGTTGAGGGCCGCGGTCCGCTCCAGGACCGCCACCCGTCCGATGCCGGGGTCCTCCAGTTCGAGCATGCCCAGGCGCTGCGCGTCCATGTGCGCCACCAGCCGTTCGAGGCCGTCGAACGACAGCGCGGTCCCGGCGCGGAGCGTGAGCCGGAACGGTGCGGGCTCCGCGGTGCGGTCGACGGTTTCGCGGAAGGTGATGCGCGGGTCGCCGCTGAACGACTCGCGGATGAGCCGCAGTTCCAGCTGCGGATCGTCGAGCGGTGCGACCCGCTCGTCGGTGAGTGAGCTCCACGGTCCGGTCAGGACGGCCGCGACGTCGGGCAGTGCGCCGCCGAGCACCGAGGCCAGCGTCGTGCGGACGTGTTCGAGCTTCGACCCGCCCGCGTCGACCACGACCTCGATGTACGGTACCCGCCACTGCATGCCGGGGCGGTTGCGCAGGTACCGCAGGCTCGGCACGCGTCCGGCCATGTACTGGTGGCGGTAGCGGGTCCCCGCCTGCTTGCGGGCCGATTTCATCTGCGAGAGCCCCAGGTGCCAGGCGGCCGCCCCGGCTTCGGGCACGAACACGGCGCCGAGCTGCGCCATCCGGTACCCGAACTCGGTGTCGCTGCCCAGCGGCATCGAGCGGTCGAGTCCGCCACAGGCGTCGTGGAGGGCCCTTGAGAACGAGATGGTGGCACCGTTCGCGGTGATGAAGGCGCGTATTTCGTCGTCGATCCGGCCCCCGGATTCGCGGACCAGCCCGATCTGCCAGTCGTCGTCGTACTCGATGCCTTCGAAGAGCGAACCGGAGGTGTCGGCGGCGACGGCGTCGCGCACCTTCAGCGGCAGGAGCTCCTCGACGGGCGCGTCGACGAACGCGAGCTTGCCGACGACGACGAAGCCGTCGCCGAGGTGGTGCCAGCGCAGGTGCGACTCGACATGGCCCCGCACGGGCAGCACGTCGGAGTCGAGGCGCAGGACGATCTCGCCCTCAGAGGCGCGGACTGCGGCGTCGACTGCGGCAGCGATGCCCCACCGGCCCTTCGGGGTCCGGACGATCCTGGTCCGCTCGGGCCGCAGTTCGGGCAGGAACAGCGGGGGTTCGCTCCCGTCGTCGGCGACCACCACGTCCATCAGCTCCGCGGGGTAGCTCTGGGCCGCGAGGGCGGCGAGGGCGAGGTCGAGCTTGGCCTGGTCGAGGTAGGCGGGGACGACTACCGAGACGCTGCGTGTCGGCTGCCAGGCCGACTGGTCGGGGCGGACGGCCTCGTAGTCGTTCCTTTCGACGATCACGGGGATGCTGGGATCGGACGGTACGGCTGGCATGTTCCTCGGCTGTCTGGTGGGTGTTCGTGCGGTCGTCGCGGCGGCCGCTACTGTTCGGCGGTGTTCCGCAGGACGATTGTCCCTCGCTCGTGGCTGATGCGGTCCTTCTCGAACTGCGTGAACTCCGTAACCCAGCGTTCTGCGGTGGCACTCTCTTCGGGCCGGAACGCGTCGTCGAGTACCACCAGCGCGCCGGGCGCCAAACGGTCGATAAGCAGCGGCACCGCAGGATAGCGGGCCATGGGGCCGGTCTTCCCGGGCGGACCGTCGACCACGACCAGGTCGAACGTGCTGTCGGGAACGGCTTTCGGGTCGTACCAGTGCCAGGTCTCACCGCTGACGGTGACGTCGACGAGCGGCGCGTCCACGACCTCCGCCCAGTCTTCGAGGCCCCGCTCCCGCAGCATCTGGCGGGTCGCCTCGGCGAACCGGGGCTCGTGCTCGAGGGCGGTGACCCGCCCGGTCCCCAAGTCTCGCATCGCGTACGCGAACACCACTGTCGAGGTTCCCGATCCGCATTCGAGCACTCGGGTCCTGCGGTGGTCGACCACCTGGGTGTACAGGTACCGAACGAGGTCCACTCCAGCGGCCCAGCCCTGCATGTGCGGCAGGGCCCTGCCGGGGGCGATGTCCTGGTAGAGCGCGAGGAGGTCTTCGACCTTGCCGTACTGGCGGCGGGCGGCCTCCGCGACCGCGTCGCGGTTGGACCGGCGGAGCGCGTCGATGTCGGTGCGCAACGCTGCGACAGCCGGGGCGAGCTTCGCGGACTGCGCCGCGAGTGACTCGTTGCGGGTCGCGGCGAGTTCGGCCCACTGCTTCGCCTGGGCGTGGCGTGCCGCTGAGCGGCGCTCGGCCGCGATCTGCTCGAGACCGAGCTGTTTGAGCGCGGCCTGCGCCTCGGTGAACCGGTCGTCGAGCGCGCTGCCGAGACTGGTTTGGCGCGAACGTGTCTCAGCAGAGGTTCGGCTGAGTACCTCGACCGCGGCGGCGAGTTCGCGGAGCTGGCGGAGCTGCGCTTGATGGTGCCGCCTGAGGGTGGCGGCCGCACCGGCGAGGGTTCCGGAGACGAGCACGCCTGCGGCGAGGATGGCGCCGCCGGTGCCGCCGACCGCGAGGAAGAGCCCGGTGGCGACGGCGGCGATGCCGACCGCGCCGAGGAGGAGGCGGTTGCGTTTGAGGAGTTTCATGTTCATTGCCTGTGTTTCACTTGCTGCCCGTCGCAGCGGAGGCGCTGTGGCGGCGGCAGCGTCCGGCATTGGCGACCCAGATCTGATGTTCATCGTGTACTCGGAGGATTTCTCGGAGACTAGCAGCCGGTGGACAGCAGTACGCGATCGACTGTTGGCAGAGGGTGTCACGTGCTCGGGTCGACCGCCGCGAAGGAGCCGCCGAAGGCGATGTTGTCGTGGACGACCGCCCGGCTGTCGACCGAAGTGGGGCCGTCGTTCCATGCCGGCTTGTAGATGCCCCATTTGAGGTAGCCGTTCGCTTCGGCATCGTTGAAGGTGGTAGGCCCTGCTTCGTCGAGGACTTGGTCCCATCCCGGGTCCAGGTCGGTCTGGTGCCAGGCTCGGACCGCGCCTTCCTCGGTCGGGTCCCAATCGAATGCGAACACGAAGTCGTGCCAGCGGCCCGGTTCCAGCGGTGCCAGGTCGTACCCTGCTCTGCTGAACGAGTCCTCGCCGGTGCACGGGTCGTCGTCCGAGTTGACCCGCAGCCGCCACACGCCCTCGGGCTGCACTGACAGGAAGGCGCTCGGGGCCTTCTCGGCTTCGCAGTCCTCCGGTTCGGTGTGCCATTGGAAGAGGATGTCCTCGCGGGTGTCGGTCTCCCAGGTACTGGCTATGTAGATGCTGAATCCGTAGTAGGCGGTCACGCCCGGCCCGAACCTGCTCTCAGGCCAGCGGGCCGTGTGGGCTTCCGCCCGTGTGCCGTCGGCGACCTGGTCGTCGCCGTAGCGGAGCAGGCTGCGGAACGCGGGTCCGCCGCTGCGGGCGAAGTCCACGGAGGTCATTGAATCGTCGCAGCAGGTCTGGAAGGCCAGTTCGGACTCCCACGTGACGATCCCTGCGGCGGTGCTGAAAGGGCCCCAGCGGCTTTCGGGATCACCCGTGTACCGGGTCTTCGCCGAATGCAGGTCGACGGCCGACGCCGCTGCGACCACCGCGACGAGCGCGGCGAGCACGAGGAAGATGACGGCGGCTCGTTTCATGCGGCAATGATATCGATCGCATGTCCGCAGGTGTCCCGACTGACCTGCCGGTCAAGGGAACTCACATCGGCGGGCCGTCATCGAGCACGAGGTGGTCCTGGAACTCCTCGACCCAGTGCCCGAGCAGGCTCGCCCAGCTCAGCACCCGGAACTTCGCGGTGTTGCCTCTGACCGGGTCGGTGACGCCGGGGTCGCGCAGATCGGCTCTGACCTCGTCGGCGAGCAGCGCCATCGCGATATCGCTCGACCGGACGTGCTCGGTCAGCACCGCGAGTGTCGCCGGACTGGTCTGGCGGCGCGGACCGATCGGCCGCCTGGCCGTCGCCGCCGGGTCGTTCGTCGAAGGGAGCGCGGCGATCCGCGGGTCGACCGCCTCCAGCATGTGTACGTAGAACTCGGCGCCCAGCTTGCTCCGCAACGGGATGCGCATCGCTGCACGCATCGCCTCCGGGTGGACGAACGGCAGCGCGACCTCGGTCTCGGGAGCGAAGACCCACATCGGCGATGCCGCGATCGAGCGGCAGGTCCTGGTATGCAGCGCGGCCAGCGACGGCGCGCTGTGGTGGCCGTCGAACGGCGCGGCGGCCTCTTTGAACGCCTGCTGGTGGAGATCCGCGAAGACCGCCGCCGCCCCCGGACGGAGGAACGCGTTGCCCTCGATCGGCATCCCGACCGCGTCCTGCAGCATCCGCTGCTGCAGCCGCGGCTCGTGTTCGGCTGCCATCGTCTCTGAGACGAACGAACCGCTGAACAGGACGTCGCCCGCGAGTCCGTCGAGCAGCCTGACGCGCTTGGCCCGGACTTCCCGCGCCAGCGGCATGAGCCAGGTGTGGAGCAGCGTCTGGAATCCGGTGCGGCGCCTGACCTCCTCGTACTCGGCGATCCAGGCGTCGTCTCCGGGGATCACGATCCGATGGCGGGTGCCGAGCGCCGAGGCCACGGCGGGAGCGTAGGCGACATCGAGGTCGCGGCCGTCGTCGGGGCTCGTCGTCCACGTCCGCATGCGCCTGACGCGGGGCGCCGCCAGCATGGTGAGCAGCCGCGAGTCCCAACCGCCGCTGAGCGTGGCGGCCGTCCGCCGACCCGGCCGGACGACCTGCGCCAGCACCTCGACCGCCTCGGCCGGACTGAACCCGGGATCGGGTGCCACCTGCATCCACGAAGGTTCGAACGACGATTCCAGCAGCCTGCCGTCCTGCCAGGTCCAGGAGCTGGCCGCGCGCATCCGCCGGATCTCCTCGAACGGCGTCGCATCCCCGATCGGAGAGGTCATCGCGAGCATCGAAGCCCAAGCGCCCCAGTCGATGCGGCAGCGGGCCCCGCCCACGGAGACCAGCGGTTCGACGCGCCCGCAGAAGTAGACCGCCCCGCCGATCCTCCGGTAGAAGAGGTCTTGCAGGCCGAGGGCGTCCGCATGCAGCACGGCGCGCTCAGGTCCTGCTTCGACGCCCGGCGCCATCCACTGCTCAGCGGCCTCGGTCCAAGCGTGCGGTGCAGAGCCGTCGGCGAGCGGGCCCCAGCAGAACCCCCGGCGCTCGGCCCCGCGCCAGGCCGCAAGCGGACCGGAACTGAACAGGACTAGCCCCTGCTGCTCGACGACCTTGCGCACGGCGACAGGGGACGCGCCAGCCAGCTCCTTGATCCGTCCGGGGTCCCATGCGCCGACAGCGCCGAACACGAACGGACGGGACCGGTACCGGATCGAGGGGTCATTGTTCTCGGGGACGCGTCGCATCGGCCCGACTCCTTGTGGACGAGGGGGTCCGGCGTTCCGCGCGGTGAGCCGCCGGTGGAGGGGGGCTACCGGGGGGCGGCAGCGGCCTGGAGCGCCGCGCGGATCTGGCGGGACAGTTCGTCGTAGTACTCGGCGGGGAAGTGGAACGGGGCGATACCCCAGCGGTGCGCCGGGTCGGCGACGCGGAGTTCTGCGGGCGGGGCGACGGTCGAGACGCGTGCGCCGAGGGCCGCTTCGAGGAGATCGTAGGCCCGCAGGAGCCAGGTGTTCGACCGTGCCGCCAGCTCGTGGTTGGACAGCGGCGCACCGGTCGCGTCGTGGGTGGCCCAGAGCGCGCGGTGCACGATGACCGGCTGCTGGGGCAGCAGCGCCGCGAACTGCCGTGCGGCTTCGGCGAAGGGGCCGTTGGCGGCGAGCTCGCGGTCGTCCGCTACTGGTTCGTCGCTCGGACGGCCGAGACCGGCCTGGTTGAAGTGCAGTGTGGCCGCCACGAGCCCGTGGCCGGTGTTGACCAGCGGGGCGCGTTCGTCGATGAGATCGATGACGATCGGGTGGTCGATGGTCGGGGCGACCCGGGCGACGCTCTTGTCGTGGTCCTCGACCAGCACTCGCCGCTGGAATGCCGAGTCGAGCTTGACGTCGTCGGCCCGGAGCGGGGTGGGCGTCGAGACGATGCTCTGGATTCTGGTGCGGGAGAAGTAGTGCACCGGTTTCGGCAGCGGGGAGGAGCCGAGGTCGCCCGCGTCCCGGGTGACGCAAGAGCCGATGATCGAGTACTGCATTCGGGGCCGTTCGTCGGTGGATCGTCGGCCGTTCCCATGCCGGTCGCCAAAGGTGAGGAGACGTCGAATTCGGCCGTGTCGACTGTAGCAGGTCGGCCCTCCTGCGGCAGTCGGCACGACCAGGCGTCCCGCGTCAGATTCAGGCGCTGGCGGCCATCGGTTGGAGTACCTCGCGGATCTGGCGGGCCAGTTCGTCGTAGTACTCGACCGGGAAGTGGAACGGTTCTTCGCCCCAGCGGTGGGTGGGGTCGGGGACGCGCAGCTCCTCGGGCGGGAGGACGATCCTGATGCGCGGGCCGACCGCGCGGATGAAGATCTCGTAGGACCGGGCGAGCCACTCGTTGTAGCGCTGCGCCATCTTGATCTTCGCGACCGGCTTGCCGTCGGCGTCGTGCGTGGCCCAGTAGCCGGCGTGGAGGACGATCGGGTGGTTCGGGACGAAGCGGTTCGCGAAGTAGTGGCACGCTTCGGCGAAGGGCCCGTCGTCGCTGAGCTCGCGGTCCTCCTCGACCGGCACGACCCCGGCCCGGTCCCCCAGCCCGAGCTGCTGGAAGTGGAGTGTGGCGGTCACCAGTCCGCTGCTCGTCCGCACCAGGGGCGAGCGTTCGTCGCCCAGGTCGACGACGAGTGGGTGGTCGAGGCCGGCGAGGATGCGTGCCGGGGTCTTGTCGTGGTCTTCGATGATGACGCGCCGCTGGAACGGGGAGTCGAGCTTGACGTCGTCGGGGTCGATCGGGCTCGGGGGCGAGACGATGCTCTGGATTCTGGTGCGGGAGAAGTAGTGCACGGGTTTCGGGAGGGGCGCCGCTCCGACGTCGGCGGCGTCGCGCGTCACGCAGGTGCCGAGAATGGAGTAACGCAAGGGTTCGAGGGTCATGAGTAAGTCGCTTCCTGCCACGGAATATATGAGACTGCTTCATATGGGTTTTGGGCGACTATACCAGTGCCTACGCCTACTGATGGTCATGAACCAGGCGAACCAGTGTAATAGGGCAAAGTGGACTGAGTACATTAAGTGAATGCGAAGGGGCGCCGCGCTTCCGCGCGGCGCCCCTTTTGCTTTGTTGGGCCCTCGTGGTTACACGAGGCCCTTCTTCTCCAGGGCGGAGCAGACGGTGTCGACGATCTTGCCGGTCACCAGGTAGGGGTCGATGTTCGCGTTGGGGCGGCGGTCCTCGAGGTAGCCCTTCTTGTCCTTCTCGACCTGCCACGGGATGCGGATCGAGGCGCCGCGGTCGGAGACGCCGTAGGAGAACTGGGAGTAGTGGGCGGTCTCGTGGGCGCCGGTGAGGCGGTCCGCGATGCCGTGGCCGTAGACGGCGATGTGCTCGGCGGGCTTGTCGTCCTGGCCGAGGGCCTCGCACGCGGCGATGATGGGCTCGTAGTCCTCGCGCATGGCCTTGGTGGAGAAGTTGGTGTGGCAGCCGGCGCCGTTCCAGTCGCCCTTGGCGGGCTTCGGGTCGATCGTCGCGGTGACGTTGAACTCCTCGGCGGTGCGGTAGAGCAGCCAGCGGGCGAGCCACAGCGAGTCGGAGACCTCGAGGGCCGACGCGGGGCCGACCTGGAACTCCCACTGGCCGGGCATGACCTCGGCGTTGATGCCGGAGATCGGCAGGCCCGCGGCGAGGCAGTTGTCGAGGTGCTTCTCCACGATCTCGCGGCCGAAGATCTCGTCGGCGCCGACGCCGCAGTAGTAGCCGCCCTGCGGGGCCGGGTAGCCGCCCTCGGGGAAGCCGAGCGGGCGGGCGCCCACCATGAAGGTGTACTCCTGCTCGATGCCGAACCAGGACTCCTGGCCCGCGTACTGCGCGTCCAGCTCTTCGGTCTTGGCGCGGGTGTTGGACGAGTGGGGGGTGAAGTCGATGTCCAGGACCTCGCACAGGACCAGGATGTGCTCGCCGCCGCGGATCGGGTCCGGGGTCACCTTGACCGGGCGCAGCACGCGGTCGGAGGCGCCGCCCTCGGCCTGGTTGGTGCTGGAGCCGTCGAAGCCCCAGATGCCCGGCTCTTCGCCGGCGGCAAGGATCTTGGTCTTGGAACGCAGCTTGGCCGTCGGCTCGGTGCCGTCGATCCAGATGTACTCGGCCTTGATAGCCATCAGGTAGGAGCCCTTCAAACGGTGATGCGGTCCAGCCTGGCTCGATCCGCACCGTGAAGCAGGAATGCCCGAGCCGTGAAGCTGTGCTGCCACGCTCCCAAAAAGCAATTTCTCGTTCGTTGAAGTCATGTAAACAGTCTGTTAACCGCTGCTGTGCGTGAGCAATAGAGCGCTGTGAGTCCGACTCACCCTATTTTCGGGGATAAAATCTGTTTCACCCCGTATCCCCGATCAGTCCCTTTTCGTTCTAACAGTTGCGAGCGGCGAGAACGCTCGCGCTCAGGTTCAGGACGAAGGGGAGACGATGGGACGCATCGCCGGAGGCAGCGAGGTCACTCGCCGCTTCAGCGTGCTCCGATTCCTCCTCGGCGCCGCGCTCACCGCATTCGGCTCCCTGCTTCTAGGGGCCTTCGCGTTGGCCGCATCCGCTTGGGCATCAGACGATTCCGCAGCATCGCAGGGCCTTGCCGCGATGACCGACCCCCTCTCCGCAGAGGTGTCCGACATGTCGCGCCTGGCCGCGCGACTGGTCCCGCAGAACCAGCAGGGACATCGGGCACCGGCGGCGCAGGGGGAGGTCTCGGGGCTGGTGTCGGGCCTGGACGAGCCGGTGGGATCGCTGGTGGACGAGACGGACGGGGCCGTACGCACTGCGCTGCAGGGCGACGCCGTGCCTGGCCTACTCGACTTGGATGACGAGTCCGTCGGAGACCGCACCGCTGAAGTAGTGGCACCGCTGGTGGGAAACCTCGTGAAGGGAACGGCCTCCATTGCGGACGGCCCGGCCCCCGCGGTGTCCGGTGTCTACGAGACTGTCGCGCCCTCGACCGATCCGGTCGACGTACTGGCGCGACTGGTGACCGATGGCCTGCGCCTCGGCGACGGGACGACGCCCGGGAGCGTCCCCGTCGGTGCCGCAGGACAACCGAGCTTCACCACACTTACAGCACAGCAGGTCTCGGACGAGGTGGCGGCGTCGCTCTACGGAGCGAACAGCGGCCGGCCGGCCGCCGCCGCCGAGTGCTCCGCCGAACACGAGCGGAAGACGGACGTATCCAGTATCGAGGACGTGCGCGGCGTGCCGCGCACCTCGGCCAGACCGTGGCTGTACGACGGCCCCGGACTGCCTGACCTGAAGATCATCCCCGGTGGAGCCACCGGCTCGACCGTTGGTATCAGCGTCGACAGCGGCCACACCGCTGTCTGCGTCTCCCCGTCCGCCGCGGGGGAAGAGGTGTCACTCTCCCGCACGGTGATCGGGGAATTGGGGCGGCCGCTGGACCGCGCCGCCGAGCTGTCCGTCGCCCCAGACTAGGGCCTCCGCGCGTCGGTGCGCGGGGAACTTGAAGTCCGCCTTCAAACTCTCCCTCCGGTTGCAGTGCATGGGGTCTCGCATCCCACGCCCTCCGGCGCCCCGACGCGCGGAAGCCTGTCGCACCACCGCCCCCGAACGGGGCGGGAAAGACGATCCGAGTCGCCCGGAACCTCCGGGCGCACAACCCAGAAGGAAATCGCAACTCATGCGCAAGGTTCTCACCGTTGCCGCCGTCGCCGCCGGCGCCGCCGCTCTCTCCGCCGCCCCCGCGATGGCCGGCAACAACTCCGGCGTGTCGGCCGGTCCGGTCAGCCTGATCAACATCGACGCCTCGGACGCCGCGCACTGGCAGATCTGCGGCCAGAACGTGCTGACCCAGTCCTTCGGCCAGGACTGCGACAACCGCGACCACATCGGCGAGGGCCCGCAGTCCGGCGTCGACGCCGGCGACACCTCGCTCGGCAACCTGGACATCTCGTCTGCCGCCCACTGGCAGATCTGCGGCCAGAACGTCGGCGTCTCGCCGTCGCTCGACCAGATGTGCAAGAACTACGACCACATCACGCCCGCCGCGCAGTAGCCGCTGCGGCGATCAAGCCCCGTCGGGCGGTTCAGTTCCGGCCCGACGGTCCCAGAAGAAACTTCGAATCGGGGGAAATTCATGCGCAAGTCCACCTACATCATCGCCGCTGCCGCCGGCGTCGCCGCGATCGGCGCGGCCGCTTCGCCTGCGATGGCCGAGAACTCCGGCGTCAACGCCGGTGCGGTGAGCCTGGTGAACATCGACGCTTCGAGCGCCGCGCACTGGCAGATCTGCGGCCAGAACGTGTTCGCCCAGTCGTTCGACCAGGTCTGCGACAACCGCGACCACATCGGCGAGGGCCCGCAGTCCGGCGTCTGGGCCGGTGACGTGTCCGCCGCGAACCTGGACATCTCGGACGCCGCTCACTGGCAGATCTGCGGCCAGAACGTCGGCGTCGCGCCGTCGCTCTACCAGCAGTGCCTGAACTACGACCACATGCCCAACACGGCGCAGTAGGTCGACCTTCGGGGCGGGCCTCTCCGGGCCCGCCCCTCCCAACTCGAAAGGAAACACAGCAAATGCGCAAGACCACCGCTACCGCGGTTTTCGCTGTCGCCGCCGCCGGCGCTGCCGTCCTCGGTGCCGCCTCGCCCGCGATGGCCCAGAACTCGGGTGTCTGGGCCGGTCCGGTCAGCCTCGTGAACATCGACGCCTCGAGCGCCGCGCACTGGCAGATCTGCGGCCAGAACATCCTGACCACGTCGTACGACCAGGTCTGCGACAACCGCGACCACATCGGCGAGGGCCCGCAGTCCGGCGTCAACGCCGGCGACGTGTCGCTCGCGAACGCCGACGTCTCGAGCGCCGCGCACTGGCAGATCTGCGGCCAGAACGTCCTGACCCAGTCCTTCGGCCAGGTCTGCGACAACACCGACCACATCTCGGACAACGGTTACCCCGACAAGGGCGACGACCAGGGCGACTACTAAGTCCCCGGGAAACCTGGGGCTTGGTCGAGAGTGAAGTAGAGGAACATGCGCTACAGCACCATGGTCGCGGCTTCGGCCGTTGCCGCCGCAGCAGCAGCGGCGCTCTCCGGAGGAGCCGCCTCTGCGTCCACACCCGACTGGCTGACGGTCGCGAACGTGGACGACGAGCACGAATCGCTGCTGCCCGCGGTGTGCGAGACCGGCGAGACCGGCCCGCTCACCGCGACCGCCTGCGAGAGCCTGCTCAGCGCCGACACCGAGGACGAGGCCGAGAACTTCGGCCATGAGCTGCCCGAGTCCCCTGAGGCCTCCGGCATGCCGTCCCTCGCGAACGTCGACCTGCGGGACTTCGCGAAATGGCAGGTCTGCGGCATCGCGGTGGCGAGCTCCGTCGAGCCCGCCGAGTGCGACAACTCGATCCCCGGGAAGGAGCCGGTGCGTCCCCAGGGCGGGATCTCACTGGTGAACGCGGACACCACCGGTGCGTTCCACTGGTCCGTGTGCGGCATCGCGGTCGGACAGACCGGCGAGGCCACCGACTGCTGACCTCATCGGACAGCGTCGGGCCTTCATACCCAAGCGGGCGGAGGCTCATGGCTCCGGCCGCTCCCCTGTGCCCGCTATCCGCCGATCTTGGGGGACCAGGGGCGGCCCGCGGTCAACCGGTACTTGCGGGCGGCCGGGTAGCCGGGCGCGGCCAGCCACACCTCGGCGTCGACCGCCGACTCCACCTCGACTGAGACGAGTTCGCCTCCGGCCCAGGTCATCTCGTTCACGGTGACCCCGCCGCGGGCCCGCAGGCCCCGGACCTGCCCGTCGCTCCAGGCGCCCGGCAGCGCGGGCAGCAGCTCGATCACGGGGGCGCCGTCCTTGACGCGGTGGGACTGGACGAGCATCTCCGCGATCGCGGCGGTCGTCCCGAAGTTCCCGTCGATCTGGAACGGCGGGTGCGCGCACAGCAGCGACGCGTAGACCCCGCCGTCGGCGTACTCGGCGCCTTCGCCGCGGAAGCCCACGGGCGTCAGGAACTCCCCGAGCAGCCGGTGCGCGCGGTCGCCGTCGCCAAGGCGAGCCCACAGCGCGGTCTTCCACGCGAGGGACCAGCCGGTGCCCGCGTCGCCGCGCGCTTCGAGGCTCTGCTTCGCTGCGGCAAGGAGTTCGGGGGCGTCGGCGAACGAGTTGCCGGGGTAGACCCCGTACAGGTGCGAGACGTGCCGGTGGTGCGGCTCGGCCTCCTCGTGCTCGGCGGCCCATTCGAGGAGCCGCCCGTCGGCGCCGATCTTGGGCCCGGCCAGGCGCGGCACGGCCTCCCTGATGCCCTTGACGAGCTGCAGGTCGTCGCCGTGCAGGGTCTCGGCGACCACGTCGGCCGCTTCGAGGACGAACGCGAACAGCTCGCGCACCAGCGTCGCGTCCATCCCGGTGGACTCGTCGACCGCCGAGTTCCCTTGGGGCGTGACGAACTCGTTCTCCGGGCTCGTGGCCGGGCTCGTGACGAGCGTGCCGTCCTTGCCTTCGGAGAGCCGGTCGAACGCGAACCTGGCCGCGCCCAACGCGATCGGCAGGTGGTCGGCGAGGAACTCCTCGTCGCGGGAGAACCGCCAGCGCTCGGCGAGGTGCATCGCGAGCCACAGGCCGCCCATGGGCCAGGCCTGCCAGCAGGCGCGGCCGTTGACCGGGGTGGTCAGGCGCCAGTAGTCGGTGTTGTGGTGGCAGCACCAGCCGCCCGCGTCGTACATGCGGCGGGCGGTCTCCTCGCCGGTGCGCGCGAGGTCGCCGACGAGGTCGAACATCGGCTCGTGGAACTCCGGGAGCGCGCAGGTCTCGGCGGGCCAGTAGTTCATCTCCACGTTGATGTTCGTGGTGTAGTCGCAGTTCCACGGCGGGGTGACGTGGTGGTTCCAGATGCCCTGGAGGTTCGCGGCCTGCGTGCCGGGCCGCGAGGAGCCGACGAGGAGGTACCGGCCGAACTGGAACGCGAGCACGGCGAGGTCCTCGTCGGCGGTCCCGGCGGCGCGGCGGTGGAGGCGCTCGGCGGTCGTCAGGTTATCCACAGGCCCCTGTGGACGGAGGTCGAGGCCGACGCGGTCCATGATCGCGCGGTGCGCGGCGGTGTGGGTGTCCAGGAGTGCGGCCCAGCCGGTGTCGGCGGCGCGGCGGGCTTCGGCGCGGGCGGTGTCGAGCGCGGCCGCTTCGTCAGTCCCTGAGCGCAGGGCGACGTAGACCTCGATGCTGCGGCAGCCCGTGAAGCGGTGGCCGCCTTCGGTTTCGGCGAGTTCGCCGTCGCAGCGCAGCTGCGCGTTGAGGCCGAGCCGCCGGACGCCTTCGGTGGTGGAGTAGTCGGGGACGCCGCCCGCGACGCTGACCGGGGCGTGCCCGGTGAAGTCGAGTTCGGCAGCGCCGGTCGCCGCGTTGCCGCCCTGGTGGGGCCAGTCGAAGCGGAGGTCGAGGTCGAAGGGTTCGGTGGCGGTCCAGCGCAGGGCGATGACCTGGTAGGCGGCGGAAGCGAAGGCCTGCTTGGTGATCCGGCCGCGGGTGACCGTGGCCACGCCGTCGCGCAGGTCGAGTTCCCTGTGCTCGCCAGCGGTGTCGTCGGAGTGGACCGCGACGAGGGCCCCGGCGGGCTGGTAGGCCTCGGTGTCCTGGCCCTGCAACTGGGTCACGAGCTGGTCGGCGGCGTAGTAGTCGCCGCGGCGCACCGCTTCGGCGGCTTTCGCGGCGATCCCTTCGACGCCTTCGGGGACGCGCCAGGAGCCGTCGCCGGACCAGAAGCCGTCCTCGTTGAGTTCGATCCGGGGGCCCCACAGCATCGCGCCGATGCGGCCTTCCCCGATGGGAAGGCCTTCGTGCCAGGCGCCGGGGGCGGTGTCATAGGTGAGCTTCAATGCTGCAGACATGCGCAATATCCTATAGGATTCAGATCCGGAAATCCGCTCCGAACCCCGTTGGCAGCATCTACGTTCACCGTTATGAAATTGAAACAGTTCAGCAAGACCGCGTCCGCAACAGTCCTCGCAGGCGGCCTCCTCGGCTCGCTCGCCTTCGCCGCGCCCGCGCTCGCCGCGG
Source organism: Glycomyces sp. NPDC050141 (assembly GCF_055586545.1). Classification (NCBI taxonomy): domain Bacteria; kingdom Bacillati; phylum Actinomycetota; class Actinomycetes; order Glycomycetales; family Glycomycetaceae; genus Glycomyces; species Glycomyces sp. NPDC050141. The sequence goes on from NZ_JBVJHZ010000005.1 coordinate 194,680, forward strand.
TCGAGACGATCTTCATCAACGAGGGCAACGTGCCCACGACCGCCAAGGGCTTCGACGACCAGTCCTGCGACAACATTCCGCCCGGCGACATCTCCGAGACCGAGGACGGCTGGGTGTTCGTCCTCCCCGCCTCGGCAGGCGCCGAAGGCAACTTCATCTCGGTGACCGCGCTCTTCGAGGACGGCGACGGCGACCCGCAGCTCCTCGACACCGACAACGACGGCGGCATCGTCTCCGGCTCGGGCGACAACAAGGCCTACATCGTCTCGCCTGCGGGCTGGACCCTCATCGACGCGTCCGCCGAGGTCGAGGATCCCGACGACGACGCGTTCTTCAACCTGACGCACGCCTGCCCCGGCAAGCCGGGCAACGGGAACGGCGGGCCCGGCAAGGGTCCCGACCAGGGCGACTTCTAGCCCCGCGGTGGGAGCCCGCGTTAACCACATGCGGCACTGAGGTTCTCGACCTCGCGTGCCGGTCTCGGGGGGGGGGGGGGGGGGGGGGGGGGGGGGGGGGGGGGGGGGGGGGGGGGGGGGGGGGGGGGGGGGGGGGGGGGGGGGGGGGGGGGGGAAGGGGGGGGGAGGGGGGGGGGGGGGGGGGGGGGGAGGAGGGGGGAGGAAAAAAAGAAGGGCTTGTGTTCTGT